>QHPW01000036.1:4158-6005 GCA_003219675.1 Verrucomicrobiota bacterium | reverse complement strand
GTCAGTGCCGGCGGACCCGCAGGATGAAACTGTGATGGTGAATGGATGGCCCAAGGAGTCATCGTGGCGAACTGCGGGAGTGCTCCCGGCAATAAACCGGGAGGCGTCGGACGCCACTGTCCGACGGCCGTTCCGCCGAGGAAGGGCGGAAGCGCCGGAGTTGGTGCGAAACCGTCCGTGCTTCGCCAGGCCCAAATGGCGTCGGCGACCGCCTGGCCCCAGTCAATGCCTCGCAACACGGAATGGCTGTTCTCGGCGGCTTCGTCTCCGGCAATCGCAGACAGTGAAACCGCCAGTTGAGCGTCGAGGTCGGGCTTTTGCGCAGGAAAGAGGTGAACCAGCGAGGCGTAAGCAGCCTGGACTGCAGCGGCGCGTTGCGACGCTCCCCGCGGCGCGTTGGCCGCGACGTGGATGGGCTGGTAGCGGCGCTCGATGCCGTTGACGGCGTCGTAAACGGCCGCCGACACGATCGCTCCGGCACGGGTTGCGACCAGGGGCGATAAACCGGCCTTAAAGAAGGCCGCGAGCATGTTCCGGTTCCATTCTGTGACTTCATCGATGGTGGAGGAATGCACGCGATAGAAATAGTATTCCGCAGTGTACGGCACGCGCGCTTCCAGATGCATCGCGTCACCGCCGGTTGTCGGGGCGGTGCCGCCCACGGTGTTCACGCGCTGGATATAGGTCACGGCGCTGAATTTCCCGTGGCCTTCGTTCGACACGGCTTGAAGCAATAACCAGGGAATGGCGTTGGGATCCGCGGATGAACTGCGCTGCAGCACCATGCCGACCACTTTGCTGCCGTCTTTGTGTTCCCAGGTGGGGCCGGCATAATGCAGGCCGACTGGGTCATCTCGGTCGTCATCCTTGAACAACATCGCCTCAGGCGCCTTGAACACCCAGCTGTACAGCGCCGGGTTGGTCGGGTTCTGCGTCCAGGTGTAAATCTGCACGCCGGCGGCGAAGGCGTGGAAGGTCACGTTCTGGTTCGCGGGCGGCTCCAGAATGGGCGGGACGACCGGCCGTCGGTGATCGTTTTCCCGCCGTTCTTCTTTATCCTTTTCGCCGTGGGCTCGTGCGGGCGACGCGGGCGCAAGCAGAGCCAACGCAACCGCGCCGAGCATCAGATTGAATCTGTTCATCCTTTTCATGTTTGTCCTTTTGTTTCAAGTTCGCTAAGAACCGGATTTCTTTGTTGTTGCGCACAATTCTGGCGAATGACCCTGGCTGCGAGCTTGCGCATTGCCGCACTTGTTCTATACACGCGCTCCAGAGACTGAATCTTTCAAAATAGTGAAAATAAAATGAGCGATCGTCTCCAACGAGCATCCCGCGTGGAGCTTCCGAGTCGCGGTGCGGCCGCCTGAAACAAAGGGCGCTTCTTGACGCTGCCCCCGGAGCGCCGGTCTCCGACCCAGCAGGTATTCAAAAGCATCCCGAAACGCGCCGGATCGGAGATCGGCGCTCCGAGGTACCAGTCGAGTCGGGGGCAGTGGGAAGATGCGCCTGAAACAAACCGAGCGCACTCCAAAGCTTGCTCCGCCAAAACCCCGCGCTTATACTCGCCCTCTTTCAACACTATGAGCACTCCCATTCGCGTCGCAGTGACCGGTGCCGCCGGGCAGATTGGCTACTCACTCCTTTTCCGCATCGCCTCCGGCGCGATGTTCGGCGCCAACCAGCCGGTCATCCTGCACGTGATTGAAATCGAACCCGCCCTTCCAGCGCTCAACGGGGTGGTGATGGAACTTGACGATTGCGCCTTTCCGTTGCTCAAAAGCATCGTACCCACGGCAAATCTCGACGAAGGTTTTCGCGAGGTGAACTGGGCTTTGCTCGTGGGGAGC
>QHPW01000036.1:0-4106 GCA_003219675.1 Verrucomicrobiota bacterium | reverse complement strand
ACATCAACGGTAAGATTTTTGTCGGCCAGGGCCGCGCTATTCAGAAAAACGCCGCGGACGACGTGCGCGTCCTCGTGGTCGGCAACCCCTGCAACACCAACTGCCTCATCGCCATGAACAACGCCCCCGACATGCCGCGCGACCGTTGGCACGCCATGACACGGCTCGACGAGAACCGGGCGAAATCGCAGCTCGCCAAGAAAGCCCGCGTGGATGTCACCGCCGTCACCCATGTCGCCATCTGGGGCAACCACTCGGCGACGCAATATCCCGATTTCTACAATGCGAAAATCCACTCCAGGCCGGCGACCGATCTGATCAAGGACGAAAACTGGCTGCAGGGCGAATTCATCTCCACGGTGCAGCAGCGCGGCGCCGCCATCATCAAGGCGCGCGGTGCATCGAGCGCCGGCAGCGCGGCGAACGCCATTATCGAAAGCGTCCGCTCCATCATCGAGCCGACGCCCGACACCGACTGGCACAGCGTCTGTGTGTGCTCCGACGGCAGCTACGGCGTTGAGAAAGGTCTGGTCTCCTCGTTTCCGGTGCGCAACGACGGCAAAAACCTTTCCATTGTTCAAGGGGTGCCGATCAACGAGTTCGGCCGCGCCAGAATCGACGCTACGGTAAACGAATTGAAGGAAGAACGCGCGCTCGTGGCGGACTTGCTGGCAAAATGAGCGGCGGCTGTGGACAGTCTGTTTTACAAGCCGGAGCCGCCGTGGGGGGCTCCGATCAAAACAACCGCCACCATGAACGACGGTCTCAAGAAACTTGAGTCTCGTGACCTCGACTCCGACCCAGGACCTCGCCCGCTGCATCGACCACACGCTGCTCAGAGCCGACGCCACGGCGAACGACATCAAAACGCTGTGCGCCGAGGCGCGCGAGCACAACTTCTATTCCGTTTGCGTGAATGGTTCCTGGGTCGCGCAAGCCTGCCATTTTCTCGAAGGCAGTGAGGTGAAGGTGGCCACGGTCGTCGGTTTCCCTCTGGGCGCTACGGACTCCGACACGAAACGTTTTGAAACCGGAGCCGCCATCGACAACGGCGCCCAGGAAATCGACCTGGTCATCCCCATCGGCCGGCTCAAGGAGGGTGACGACAACTATGTCTTGCGCGAACTGCGCGACGTCGCTGAGGCCGCGGATGAACGACCCGTCAAAGTCATCCTCGAAACCTGTCTGCTGACGCGCGAGGAAAAAATTCGCGGCTGCCAGCTCGTCCTCGATTCCGGCGCCCGGTTTGTCAAGACCTCGACCGGCTTCAGCGCCGGCGGCGCGACGATCGAAGACGTGAAACTCCTGCGCGAAATCGTCCGCGAAAAACTCGGCGTCACGGCCATCGCCATGATCGAGGCGGGCGCCTCGCGACTTGGCACTTCGTCAGGCGTGGCGATTGTGCGAGGGTTGGCCGGCGCCAGCCCAGGCGTCGGCCTCTATTGATCCTCGGAGCGCCGAGCGTCGCCCTGCGTGAATCCGGACGCGGCGATACTCCGCGGCATTTACGGCGCGCGATAAACCCGGAAGAACTGCATTGTTTGCGCCACATTTGTGCTGAAGCCCAGATTCGTCGCCGTTGCATCAAGATGGGTCGCCAGTTTCGTCCACGACTGCAAATCACTCGAACGTTCCAGGTCGTATTGCCTTCCGGCAGTGGTTTCCCAACTCAACGAAATCAAATCGTTGGTCACGTTGATTGAAGTCAGCGCGAACGGCGCGTTGAAAGGATTGGCGAACACCATCAGCACGGGCAAATGATCCGACGCGGTCCGGTCATCGAATTGCAGCAGGGGCGGTGGCACCGGATTGAGCACGTCGGTGCGGAAGACCTGGCTCGTGGCCATGTTCGAGAACAGCAAACCGCCAGGCAGGATGTAGTCGAAGCGCGCCGTTAACGTGGCCTGGATGTCTCTGGTCAGGTCCTGCCCGATGACTGGATTGACAGGCGTCGTGAGGCGCAACCCGGTTGCGGGGTTGACCAGCCTCTGAATCGGCTGCCGGCTGCTGCCCGGCGGACGGTTGACATCCTCGTTCAAATCGCCGGTGAGCACGTAAGGACGCTGGCCGTTCGCCGGCAGAAAGGTGTTGACGAAAAAATTGGAGATGGCGCTGGCCTCGGCCGCGCGGCGCGACGCGCTGTCACTGTCGTTGGTCGCCTTCAAATGCGTCGTGAACACGTGCAGCGGCTGCGTCCAGCCCGGCGCGTTGATCTCTGCTTCAAACAAGTCGCGCGTAAAATTTCCGCTGTAACCGAAATTCGTCAGCGTCACACCATCCAGCCACTTCTGCGACCGGGCGATTGGATGACGGCTGGCGATGGCGCTCCTGATAAAGCCGTCCGTGCCCGAATTCGTCGCCAGAAAGTAACCGGGCAGATAAGCCTTCACGAAGTTGGCCATCTGCCAGGTGTTGGTGAAGGGAATCTCCTGGAAAGTGAGGACGTCCGGCTGCAGATAAAGCATCTGCCGCCCGATGGCCTGCACCTGGGCCGAGTTGGTGCTCCAGTCGGTCGTCCCGTTGCCGGCGGCGTTGTAAGTCAGCAGCGACAGAGCGTGCAGCGGCGCCCCTTGGGCCAGCCAAAGGCATAGCCCGACGAAATGGCGCGACCACATGGGTCGAATGAAGCCGCTTGTCATTGTAGCGAGTTGGCCTTTCACCGGTGTCGATTGTATTCGGGCAAAGAATACTTCTCTCGCACCAGTTCCTCCGCCCGTTGGTTCAAAGTCGTGTCCGGCTCAAACGCCAGCCAGGCGGCGTTCCACTTCTCCACGGCGGCGTCGCACATGGCCTTTTGCCAATCGGCCTTGCTCAGGCCCATCGGCGGGGGTTGCACCGAACCTTGAATCAGGAGGCCATGGCGATTGCGACGCTGCGCCGCGCCGGCAATCTTGCGTCCCTGCCACAGCAGGTCAAACTGCTCGGCGCCAACGAAACATTGGCCGGGCAGTTCCTTGCGGCGACAGGGCGATAGCTCGGTCCTGAGGCTGAGTTTGGCGAACGCCCCGCGAATCCATTCGTGGACGCGCTGATAACTCTCCGTCGCGCGCAAGGCATACCACCCGTGACCCGGCGGAAAGACGACGCTGTAAGTCCAGTCGGCATCGTGCGTCACGAGTCCGCCACCCGTGGGCCGGCGGACCAACGGGCGCAGCAAGGTCAGCAGCGCCATCCCGGAATATTTCTGCGAATAACCGAACGACGCCGCTCGCTGCGTCCAACTGTAGAAGCGCAAGAACGGCTTGCACAGCCGCGACGCAGACTCCAACAGCGCCTCGTCAAACGCCATGTTGAAGTCCGCCGCGCCGGGGCCGGATTGAAGCAGGTACCAGTTCTCGACCATCGCGTTCAACCGTAGTCGCAAGCTTCAGCTTGCGCGACTGATTTCGGCTTCGTGCAAGCATCCGCTTGCACGACCGATTTCGACCTGCCGCGATGTCGCAACCTGAAGGTTGCGGCTACACTGTGCCGGCGGAGGGACAAAGCTTCTTTATCTCGCAATTCGGGCAATCGGGATTTCGCGCGTAACAGCGCCGCCGCCCGTGCCAGATAAGCCAATGACTGAACAGGGTCCACTGCTCGCGCGGCACGAGTTTCATCAGTTCCTGCTCGATCTTTTCAGGGTCTTTCTGCTTCGTCAGACCGAGCCGATGCGACAGCCGGGCGACGTGGGTATCGACCACAACGCCTTGGTTGATGCCAAACGCGTTTCCCAGGACCACGTTCGCCGTCTTGCGCCCGACGCCGCCCAGTTGAACCAGCTCTTCCATCGTCTGCGGCACTTTGCCGCCGTATTGCTCAACGAGTTTGCGGCAGCAGGCCTGGATGCTTTTTGTTTTGTTCCGAAAAAAGCCTGTGGTCTTGATGTCCTGCTCCAGCTCGTCAGGCCCGGCGTTGGCGTAGTCCGCAGCGGACTGGTATTTTTTGAACAACCCGGCCGTGACCAGGTTCACCCGCTTGTCGGTGCACTGCGCGGAAAGGATCGTGGCGATGAGCAACTCCAGGGGATTCGAGTAGTTCAATTCGCAATGGGCGTCCGGATAAGCCTTGTGCAGCGCGGCGATGATCTTTTTGAGTCGCGCGGCTTTGGCCTGGCCTGTTTCTCG
>QHPW01000006.1:12069-17984 GCA_003219675.1 Verrucomicrobiota bacterium | reverse complement strand
GACGGAAGAACAGTTTCATCGTCTTTACGCCGCTGCCGAGAAGCAGGGAAAGAAGTTAAGTGGCCTGCGCAATTCTCTCTTGGAAGGACAATCCTGAGCAGGCCCGGTTACCATCAACCATCAACCTCCAACCATCAACCTCCGCAATGCGCTACATCGAACCTCACGGCCACATGGTCAGTCGCGTGACTGACGATTACATTGACATGGTCACCGCCGGCTGCGCCTGCGTTTGCGAACCGGCTTTCTGGGCCGGATACGACCGCAGCAGCGTCAACGGTTTCTACGACTACTTCTGCCAGCTCACCGATTACGAGCCGAAGCGCGCCGCGAAGTTCGGTCTGCCGCACTTCTGCTGGCTCTGCATCAACCCCAAGGAATCCGAGGACGTGCAGCTCGCCGAGGAAGTCGTCGCGATGATCCCGAAATTCCTCGACCGCCCCAACGTGCTCGGCATCGGCGAGATCGGGTTGAACAAAAACTCGCGCAACGAAATGAAGGTGCTCGAACTGCACGTGGACCTCGCCGCGCGACACAACCAGATGAGTCTCGTCCATACGCCGCACCTGGAAGACAAGCTCAAGGGCACGCGCCTGATCGTTGATGTGATCAAGAGGGATAAACGCATCCAGCCCGAACGGGTCATCATCGATCACGTCGAGGAGCACACGATCAAGCGGGTGCTCGACGCGGGCTTCTGGGCCGGCATGACGTTGTATCCCGAATCGAAATGCTCGCCCGCCCGCGCCATCGATATGCTGGAGAACTACGGCAGCGAACGACTCTGGCTGAACAGCGCGTGCGACTGGGGCGTGAGCATCCCGTTAAACGTGCCCTACACCGCGCTGGAAATGAAACGGCGCGGCTGGAGCGCCGAAGACGTGGACCATGTGGTCTATCAGAA
The DNA here is from genome assembly GCA_003219675.1 of Verrucomicrobiota bacterium. GTDB lineage: Bacteria > Verrucomicrobiota > Verrucomicrobiia > Limisphaerales > AV2 > AV2. The sequence continues at coordinate 17,080 of QHPW01000006.1, read as the reverse complement.
CCCGCTGAAATTCCTGAGCCAGTGCAGGAAATTCAAGTTGCCGAAAGGCTGACAAACTGTGCGCACCGATTCTGAGTTTCAAGACGAAACAGGTTAAAGTCCGAGCAAGGCAATTATGCGTGGTCGACCTCTTGTAAGAAGGAATTTTCTCGTTTGGGTCGCTGCTTTGCTTGTCATCCTACTGCTCGGATGCTTCGCTCCGGCCAGATTCCGTTACGATTCCTTTTGCAGTGTGTGCGGCATGAGGCGAGCATCGACCGAGTGGCAGGTTGGAAGATCAGTGTTTAACGGAATTGAGTCCCATTCCCTCTTTACATCTCACTCGCTCGAAACGACCCCATTGAGCGCCGTCCTCTTCCAAAAGGGGCTCGTGTCAAAACACGAGCATCGTTGGTGTTTCGCACACGGCGACGGAAACGGCGTGAGGTGCGCGGTTGGCGCGGGCGACCAACTTAGAAATGTGGCGGAGAGACGCGAGGTCGCGAATTTCGTGGTCACTCTGGTCGATTACACTGATAAGACTACGACTCAAAAATGGGTTGAAAGACTCGTAGACCCTGAAGGGCCAGGTCAGTGGCGTCATGTTCTGTCATACCTCGGTCGAGAGGACGTCAAAACGAAGGATGTTTTCGTAAAGCGGTTGGAGGAAACCGAGGCATTCATTGCCGAAGACGTTGAGACCATGAAAGAGACGGGATTGCGCTGATTCGCCGCGGCTTGCCCGGTCCGTTGCGCTCGCAGCATCGGGAAGCATCGTGAGAGGCAAACGATACCACTGAACGTTCAATAGGCCGGTGTTTCTCTCGTAGGTTGAGGCGGACTGAAGCCAGCGCCCCGGAGCGCGCCGCTTCGATGCGCCCAAGCCTAGCGGTCCAGTACCGAGGAGGTGTCATTGATCAAGCCGCACTCGGTAGAACCGCTGCGTGACGCTGCCGGCGGATGAGTCCAAATAGCTTTGTGGACTATTCGTCAACAAGAGCGTGGTCAGGGGCCGACATTTCCCGCAACGCTGACGAAAGGAAGACTTCCACCCCGACTGATGCTAATCCTCGGCCGACTTGGGGACGTAAACGGTCCGCCAATTGTTTCCACAAACCAACTGGAGATGCCACCGCCGGACACAAAGCCGCGCGCGCGGACTGTTGCGTTGGATGCGAGTTTGACCCCCGCAAGTTGCCAACCTCCGGGAATGCGTTGGCAAGCGCCCAGATCGTCCCAATCGACGCCATTGGTTGACGCATCCAAGGTCGTGCGCCAAACTTCGGGGCTGGCGCCACCTCGCAACCAGGTGACACGCCAACCATCGAAATTCAGGTTTTGGAACGTGAGGTCTGTATTGCTTAGCCGCCCGATGCCATGGCGTTCTTGCCCACCAAGCTTCGTGAATCCGCCACCCACGACGATCTTGCCGTCCGGCTGCACCACTAGGGAACTCACATCTCCGTTGACTCCAGGAAAAAAGGCGGCATCGATACTGGTATCGACATCGAGTCTGCCGATTCGAGCGCGCGGCTGCCCTCCCAGACGATCAAAAACCCCACCCACGACAATCTTGCCGTCCGTCAGCACGGCCAGCGAATAGACAATGTTGTCGGCTTCAGGAGTGAAAGAAGTGTCCAGACTTCCATCGGAATTGAGCCGACCCAGATTCGTGTGCGACTGTCCACTCAACATGTCAAAATAACCACCTACCAAAATCCTGGAATCGGGCTGAACTGCCACGCAATAGACGCCCCGGTAACTCGGAAGATAGCCTCCAGTCGCGCCTGCACTGAAGGTCGTGTCGAGAGTCCCGTCGCTGTTGAGACTCCCGATGCTCTCGCGGAATTGACCAGCGAGCGCACCAAACAAGCCTCCGACCAGAATCCTGCCGTCTGGCTGTATCGCCAGTGAATACACCGGGCCATTCGCCGCCTGCCGCGTGGTTGTTCGCCCAAAGTGGTGAATCCGCCTCCTACCAGAACCTTGCCATCCGCCTGGAGCGCGACACAGAGAACGTCCTCATCGGCGCCGGGATTAAACGTGGTGTCCAGGCTGCCGTCGGGATTGAGCCGCCCGATGCGGTTGCACGGTTGTCCACTCAATGTAGTGAAGGCACCGCCCACGAGAATCTTTTGGTCCCTTTGCACTGCCAGGCAATACACCGAGCTGCTAGTCCCGGGATTGAACGAGGTGTCCAGTGTGCCGTCCGCGTTGAGACGACCAATGTTCTGATATGTCTGTCCTCCCAATGAGCTGAACCGTCCGCCAACGAGAATCCTTCCGTCAGTCTGGAGCGCCAATGAATAAACCTTCGGATTAAACTCGCCAGCGATCCCGGAGTTCATTGAATCCGGGATCGCCCTGTTCACTGTCAATACGGCCACGGCGCTCGTTGCCCTGCCGTACGGATTGTATACCACGACGTAATAGTTGCCGGCATCCGCCATTTGCGCGTTGGTTAAGGCAAGAGATACATCTCTCGCGCCGCTCAACTCGGTCCCGTCCTTCCACCATTGTGGTTGTATCGATTGGCTTACCGGTTGGTTAGTAATGACCGGGTCTCGGACGAACAAAGCAGCCACGCTACTAGTCACGCTCCCTGAGGCATTGCCAACGATGACCGAGTATTCACCGGCGTCGCCGCCAAAGACGTTGCTCAGCGTTAGAGTTTGACTCTGTGCACCGGAAATCCTCCCGCCATCACTCAGGTTCATTCCTTGTGTTCGCCATTGGTAGGTCAACGGCGGAATGCCTGCCGCGCCCACGGTAAAGCGAGCGACCGTTCCCAGATCGTTGGTCTGGCTGGCCGGTTGGTTGATGATCGCGGCCGGACCGATGTCTGCTTCGACAAACCAGCTCGATCCATTGTGCACGCTGCCAGCGACGAGTCCACGGGCTCGAATCGTAGCGTTGGTGGGGAGCCCCAACCCGGCTCTCTGCCACCCACCCGGCATGCGCTGTCCCGGTCCCAAAGCAATCCAGTCGCTGCCGTTGGTGGAGGACTCGAAACTCGTCCGCAAAACCTCAGTACCGCTGCCTCGACGCTGCCAGAGGACGCGCGACCCATCGAAACTCAGGTTATCCACAGCGGGTTCCGTGTTGTTCAGACGCCCGAGCTGGCCGGGCGGCATTCCGCCAATCGCAGTGAACCCTCCGTTGATCAGTATCTTGCCGTCCGTTTGGATCGCGACGGAAGAGACAATTCCGTTAGGTGCCGGATCGAATGTGGCATCCAGTGTGCCGTCAGGATGCAGGCGACCAATGAACATTCGCCGGTATCCGCCCAACTCGGCGAAGTCGCCGCCAACCACTATCTTACCATCCGATTGCAGCCCGAGGGAATATACGCTGGGATACAGAAAGTTTTCACGGACGCCCGGGTTGAATGTCGCATCCACGCTTCCGTCAGCATTCAGACGGGCGATGCCCTTCCTCGCGTGTCCTCCAATAGTGATAAATCCTCCACCAACAAGGATCCGTCCGTCGGGCTGAATGACTAAAGAATCCACAATGTAGTCGGCTCCAGGGTTCAAAGACGCGTCAAGGCTGCCGTCGGGATCAAGTCGACCGATGTAGTCGCGAGTTTGACCATTCAAAGTGCTGAAACTGCCTCCGACCACAATTTTCCCGTCCGTTTGAACTGCGATGGAGAACACGGCGAAAGGAACAACGTTCTCCTCGCCTATGATCGGGTTGAAAGCTGTGTCCACCGCGCCGTCGGGATTCAGTCGCACGATACATTTCCTGACATATCCACCGAAACTGTAGAATTCACCGCCTACCAGTATTTTGTCGTCCTCCTGAAGCGCAAGGCACGCGACGAAAAAGGTGCGTGGAAGTGTGGGCACTTCCTTGAGTGCCGGATCTATGCTGCCGTCGACGTTTATCCGTCGGAAAAAATCGACGCCTCCTACGAGAATCCTGCCGTCCCCTTGCAACGCTAGACACTGCGCTGGCGGAACTGCTCCGGCGTTGAACGTGTTATCAAAGCGACCGTCGGGATGGAGCCGGCCAAGATTGGTGCACGTTTGTCCCCCCAGCCATCCGAAACTTCCGCCAACCATGACCTTGCCATCCCGCTGCAGGGCTATCGAATTCACACTTCCCGCTGGGACAGGGCTAAAAGAATCGGCTGTCACAACATTCACGGTTAATAACGCGACGGCACTGGTCACCATGCCATACCCGTTGCTGACAACCACCTGATAAGCGCCAGCGTCGCCTGGTTGCGGACTGAAGAAAGCCAAGGAGGGTCCCGTCGCGCCGGTCAGGTTGGTGCCGTACTTCTGCCACTGGTAGCTCAAAGGACCAGTTCCCGCCGCAGTCACACTGATCGTGATCGATTGCCCCGGACTCACCGACTGGCTGACCGGCTGACTGGTGATGACTGGGTCGACGACAGTCAACCTCGCAACCAGGCTCGTCACGACGCCGTAGGGATTGCTGACGGTGACGGAATAGCCGCCGACGTCACCACCCACGAGGTTGCTTAAGGTCAGTGCCGGAGTGTTTGCGCCGGAGACATTTCCGACATCACTCAGGTCAGCGCCGTCTTTCAGCCATTGGTAAATCATTGGCGCGTCGCCACCGGCCTGCACCCTGAACGTGGCCACCGTGAATGCATTATTCGTTCGGCTGACAGGTTGGCTGGTGATTAGCGGAAAACCACCTATCGCCTCCGCAAACCAGCTTGAGCCATTATAGTTTCCGCCCGAAAGAAACCCCCGTGCACGGATAGTCCCGGCAGAGGGAAGGCTGATTCCCGTCAGTTGCCATCCGCCAGGGACGCGTTCGCCGGCGCCAAGATTGATCCAATCGAAACCGTTAGTCGAAGCATCGAAGCTTGTGCGCAAGACTTCCGGGCTGGTGCCGCCTCGCAGCCAGGTGATACTGGAGCTGTCAAACGTCAGCATGTGGCTGGCTGGCTCCGTGTTAATTAACCGTCCGATCCTGTTGCGCGTTTTGCCGCCTAACAGCGAAAAGTCACCGCCTGCAAGAACACTCCCCTCCGCCTGAATCGCTAGGGAAT
>QHPW01000006.1:4446-11990 GCA_003219675.1 Verrucomicrobiota bacterium | reverse complement strand
CGTCTGCATGACGATGGAGCGCACCTCGTTGCCCGCTCCCGGATTGAAGCTGGCGTCCAGGGTGCCATCGGCATTGAGACGACCAATGTTGCGGCGCGCTTGCCCGGCCAGCGAGGAAAAGGATCCACCAACCAGAATCTTCCCGTCCGCCTGGACTGCCAGAGCAGATACGGCAAAGTTCACACCGGGATCGAAGAGCGTATCGAGGCTGCCATCCGCATTAAGCCGGCCAATGCTCCGGCGCGCTTGCCCGGCGAGATTGGTGAAGACACCGCCCACAAGAATTCTGCCGTCCGGCTGCAGGGCCAGGGCGGTCACCGAACCCGAGCCGGTGGCCCCTGGATTGAAAGCCGTGTCCAGACTGCCATCCGCGTTGAGTCGAGCGATTCGACTGCGTGGTTGTCCACCTAGCGTTGTGAAAAAGCCCCCCACGATAATCTTGCCGTCGGACTGGATGGCGACACAGAGCACATCGTTACCGGCGTCCGGATTGAAAGTGGTATCGGGGCTGCCGTCGGCATTGAGTCGCCCGAGTCGGCTCCGTGGTTGTCCGCCCAAGGTGCCGAATGCGCCGCCGACAACGATCTTGCCGTCCGCTTGCACGGCTAGGCAATACACAAAACTGCTGGCTCCGGGATTGAACGAAGTGTCGAGACTGCCGTCGGCATGGAGCCGTCCAATGTAACTTCGCGATTGTCCGGCAAGTGTGGTAAAGTTGCCTCCCACCAAGATCGTTCCGTCCGGCTGCACCGCGAACGCTCCCACGGCGCCGTCAGCTCCCGGATTAAAGTTGTCAGCCGTAGGCGACTGGGCGCGGCAATGGAGGGCCGCAGCGAGACAGGCGATCGCAAAACCGAGCTGCCCAACCACTAAACGAATCCGGCCGCAAGACAGGCGGCTGATAGTTGTTCTCACAATAGGACTGGTTCTCATTCCCGCTCACTTGCAACTCGCCTCCTTCGCATCATTCGATGCCAGATGGAACGACTGCCCGACTTCGGGTATAATTTCCCGTTACGAACAGCGAAGTGAAGCATTTTCGGATGACAAAGCCAAGCATTTTTCGGTAGTGTCCTGATTCGGTAGCGGCGGTGCTGCCGCACCGCCGTGCGCCGCGGCAGCGGCGCACCCACCTTAAACAGATTAGGACTCTACCCATTTTTCGGGCGCTTTTCTGCACATTGAGCCCCTGAACCGTAGCAGCCGACGTGAGGAGGCTCGTTTTCCAAAATCCGAAATCCGAAATCTGAAATCCGAAATTGTACGGAGCCTCCTCACGTCGGCTGCTACGAGGCTCATGCCACGCTCGGCCCGCCCGATTGCATCAACCCAACCCACCGCCGCGTGTCCACTGGCACCTGAAGATTTTGCGCGAAGCCTTTATAGAATCGCGACGCGCCAACGATCCGGAAGCAGCCGTCGGACTGCTTTGATGATTTTTCTCCGCGTCTCAGCGCTTCCGCTGTAGATTCGGCTACACATGAAGCTCGATCACGGCCTCCACCTCGCCTACTGCACCAACATCCATCGAGGCGAGAGTTGGAACGAGACGCTCGCGGCGCTCGAGAAATACACTCTCGCGGTGAAGAAGCGCGTCTGCCCGGACAAACCTTACGCCATCGGCCTGCGCCTGAGCGACCAGGCCTCGCGCGAGCTTTCGGATAAAACCGCGCTGCTCGCGTTCCAGAAGTGGCTCGACCAGCACGGCTGTTACGTTTTCACAATCAATGGATTCCCCTACGGCCAGTTCCACGGCACCCGCGTCAAGGAACAGGTCTATGCTCCGGACTGGACTGCGAACGAACGCGTCGAATACACGAACCGGCTGTTCGATTTGCTCGCGCAACTCGCGCCCGATGGCGTCGAGGGCAGCGTCAGCACCGTTCCCGGTTCGTTCAAGGAGTTCATCAAGACGAAGGAGCAGGAGCGCGCGATGCGGCACAATCTTTGGCGCTGCGTCGAGCACATCGCCGGCGTGACCGAGCGCTCAGGCAAAAAACTGCATCTCGGACTGGAGCCGGAGCCGCTCTGCTATCTGGAAACCAGCGAGGAGACGGCGAAATTCTTTGAACAACTGCGCGCTGACCGCCCGAAAGATTCCCGGCTTGATGCCCATCTCGGTGTCAACTACGACACCTGCCATTTGGCAGTGGAGTTCGAAGAACCGCCCGATGTTATCCGCCGCTTCCAGCAACACCGCATCAAAATCAGCAAACTTCATTTCAGCTCCGCGCTGAAGGTTCATCCAACCCCGGAAGCCCGCGCCACCCTGAAAGCCTTCGCCAATGACATTTATTTTCATCAGGTCGCCGCGCGCGCCGCCGACGGCGCCCTGACGCGCTACCAAGACCTGGACGCAGCGCTCTCTCAAGCATCAACCATCAACCATCAACCGCCACTCGAGTGGCGCATCCATTTCCACATCCCGCTGCACAGCAAACCAAATGCGCTGTTCGACACGACGTCGGATCATCTCCTCGGTGTGATGGACGTTTTGAAGGCAACCCCTTCGCTTTGCTCGCACATCGAGATGGAGACCTACACCTGGGAAGTCCTGCCGCCCGAGTTGAAGAACCGGAACGTCGTGGACCAGCTCGTCGCGGAATACGAATGGACGCTGCGACAAATGGCGGAACGTGGGCTTGTCGCGCGTTGAGCTCGTATCCGCGAACTGCAGCGAATCAGCGCAAACTTGCTGATCCACGGCGGACAGATTGTCCGCGGCCACGCGGTTCATGAGTGCGCGATGGCGACAGCCTGGCGCAACCGAACCTGAAGTGGAGCGCGGGTTTGTCCCAACCCCCGGCGGATCCGCGGCGGGAACGGAATCCAAATCAGGACTCTCGCCGTTCCAGCGGTAAGTTGCTTTTTTCGTCGGTCCTGCTTTCTTAAGCGCGCACCATGCTGCTGCAGCTCAGCAAAAGTCAACCGACGCCGTATTGGCGGACAGTACTCATTTTGGGGCGGGTCTCCAATCTGCCCACGGTCTGGTCGAATTGCCTGGCGGGCTGGCTGCTGGGCGGCGGCGGGACCGGGTGGATGTTCCTGGTGGTCTGCCTCGGCACGACCTGCCTTTACCTCGGCGGGATGTTTTTGAACGACGCCTTCGACGTCGAGTTCGACCGGCAATACCGCCAGGAACGCCCGATCCCATCCGGTCAGATCACCGTGGACGAAGTCTGGCGTTGGGGCTTCGGTTGGCTGGGAGCCGGGACCGTGATTCTGATTCTGCTCGACAAAACCACCGGCGTGCTGGCGGTGGTGCTCCTGATTTGCATCGTGGTTTACGACGCAGTCCATAAACTGGTTGGTTTTTCCCCCGCCTTGATGGCCGCGTGCCGTTCGTTGCTCTACCTGTTGGCCGCCTCGACGTCGGTCCGTGGCGTGACCGGCCTGGCCATCTGGAGCGCGTTCGCGCTCGCCGCCTACATCATCGGTTTGAGTTTTCTGGCCCGGCAGGAAAGCACGCGCGGCGCGCTGAATTCGTGGCCTTGCTACCTGTTGCTCGCGCCGATCCTGCTCGCCTTGCTGGTCAACGCGGACGAATACAGGCGACCGGTCCTCTTGTTTTCCGCGGTTCTGGGTCTTTGGATTTTCCGCTGCCTGCGCCACGCGTTTCTGGTGTCAGATCGGAATGTTGGCCGCGCGGTCGGCGGTCTGTTGGCGGGCATCGTGCTCGTCGATCTATTGGCGGTGGCGGGCGGAGGAACGGTATGGACAAACCTCGACTTTGTGCTGTTGTTCGTCGCCGCCCTGGTTTTCCAGCGGTTTGTTCCGGCGACCTGACCCACTCCGGTTTCGCCGGCAACCGGCCGGGCCGGCCCACATTCCCTTCGGCGAAAACTGCGCCCCATTTGCCGTTGCCTGGCGCCATCGTGAGACGGGCGCCGATACTTTCGGGCGGGGACCTGGAAGCCTGCGAATCCATTGACCGCCAAACTTCCGAGCCCCGCCCAAATGGCGCCGAAGTCCTGTGGTTACGGGACGTCAAAGACCACGTTGGGATCTTTGATCAGTCGGACCGATTCAACCGTCACAGACCCTTTGCCAACCGTTCCGAAGGCTGACCAGGAGCCAGTCTGCGCAGCGCCGGCAGTGTCGATCCGTGCTTGCACGCTGATCGTGTGGACACCCTGCGGGACATCGACCGCCACGAAGTTGAACGACGCGGCGTCCATCGAGTCGAGAATCAACTCGATCGTTTCCGGCGTCACGCAGTTTGGGTCAACGACAATGCTCACGGAACCATCGAGGTTGGTGACCAGGCTCAGACAGTTCGCAATCGCTCCCTCCAGGGTGGCGGTGAGCGTTTGGGTCCGCCGGCCGTAAACCACCTGTCCGGGTTGGACGACACTCCCATCGAGCAACACTCGCACCTGCACATTGGCCGTCGCGGTGGTGCTGTCGCTTATCCGATTCTTGCTGCTCACCAGAGTTTGAGTGAACAAGCCCACCTCGAAAGAGGCACTGATGAACAGGTCTTTCTGATTGGCAGTCTTGATGGTGTTGGACAGCAGCGTTTGCCAGGCGCCGTCGCCTTGTGTTTTCGGCAACAAGGTGATATTGGCGGTTTTGGCTGTTACCTTGGATGAAGGCTGGCTGGTTTGAGCACGCCCGGTGATGACGGCGAGCGAAGAGGCCAGGCCAAATGCCAGCACCCCTCCGATCCACTTTCTGTTCTTTATCTTCATGTTGTTTACCTTTCGTCTAGAACCATGGTTGTAAGGGGATCGTGCTGAGCCGGCTCTAGAACTTCACTGTGGTCAGCACGACCATGTCCCCATTTTTGCGGGAATAAAATCTGACTCTCGCGGGTTGACGCTTCGTTCGTGCAGGCGTCACATCACTCATGTCTCCAGCCATGGCAGCTTACCGCGTACCTGGCGGGGAGGCTTCCTGCAATTTCGCGGGCCCGCGGTTCCGCAAGAAGCCACCGGGCCGCTGCCAATGCAGCGAATCGCTCCGCAATCGTGGAAAAAAACTTTCACGAAAGTTTTGAAAGTTTCCGTCCGGTTGTCCATTCCCTGGGCTGCAAGGGCGGAGACGCGCCATCATCTGGACACCGCACGGCCCGCCGACGCGGGCCGGAGCGCAGGCAAATTGAGTTCTCAGACTGAGTTCTCAACCGCGCGTTCGGGCAGGTGGGAAATTTCTTTGGAGACCACGCGCGGCCCGGAGTCGGTCACGGAGACAGGGATTGACTGCCGCGACTGCACGCCCTTTCCATGAACCTGACTTTGGTAGGGACATCGCGCTGCGATGTCCCCGCCCGCGAAGCAGCGGGCGGCATCATTGCGCCACTGAGCGCGGCGCGGACGGCGCAGCGCGCCGTCCCTACCAGGTTCAGGGTCCAAAGCGCGAAAATTTCGTGGAATTCTTCCCATGAACCGGGCAGGCTGCGGGTCGCAGACCCGCGGTCCGGACCGCGCCTCTGTGAGGCGCAGCGGTTCATGGTCTCAATGCATGAACCGGAAAGTGGCTTGCCTGCATTGCAACGACTTATGCAATTGAGGTTCATGGGTCGTGAACAGGTCCGAAAGGAACACGGAGCTTTCCCATGAACCGGGGGTGGGGCGAGACTCGGTCGAGCCCTAATTCATGTCTTTGGGAGATCAGGGCTCGACGGAGTCTCGCCCCACCGTTCATGGAGCAAAGGTGCGACGCGGCTGCGGATTCCGCTCGACGCGGACCCGCATCATTTTACTTCGCCAATCAATTCCCTGCGCAATTCAGGCGTCATCGGCCGGTTGTCGCCGGGCGGATTGAGCAGAAACCAGATCATATTCCGAAAATCGGCGTCGGAAATCGCTTCAAGACCTTCGGGCATCAGCGAGAGTTCGCTGGTGCGAATGCCCGGTCTGCCGTTGAGGACGGCGATATCGCTTCGCGCGATGATGTGTTCGGTGGGGCCGGAGGCGAGAAGCTTCAATCGGGTGGGTGTGTCCTCAACAACACGCCCATTGAGCACGCGCCCGTCCTTCAGCTCGACTTCGGTGTTCTCGAAGCCGTTCCCGATGACTTCGTTCGGGTCAACGATATTGTGGAGCAAGGCGTCGAGCGTGCTGCGACCCACGCCGGTGAGGTCAGGACCGACATCCGCGCCTTCGCCGTAAAGTTTGTGGCAGACGAAGCAGGTTCGCTTCGCAACCTCGTAGCCGGCCTTGATGTCCGGATCACCGTTCAACACCACTTTGCGTTTTTCCGCGATGAGCTTGAGCTTGTCCCCGCCCGTGGCGCGATAACGACCGAGCACGCGATTGGCGTGGTCCACCACGGTGCTGTCGGAACTGTTCGCCAACGCGCGGCGTGCTGTGGCAGAAACGTCCTGCGGCTCGACAACCTTCTTATCGAGGCCCGCCAGCAGCGCGCGGCTCCATTTGTTGCGCGCCACGAGGACGTCGGCGGCCGCGCGGCGCGTCGGCAGATTAAAATTATTCCAGGCGTCCACGACTGCGGCACCGATTTCGTCTCCGTCGAAAGCGCTCAGGGCACGGATGGCTTCGACCTGCAACTGCGCGTAGGCGCCGACGTGAGGAGGCTCTGACTTTGCGGGCGGAGAAGTGAGCCTCGTTACCTCGGCTGCTACAGGAGTTCGGATGAACTTCAACAGATCTGCCCTGGCCGCGTCATCCTTCGTTTCACGCGCGGCCTGAATGCCTTTCATGCGGTCCTGGATGCTGGCCTTCGTGTCGTTGATCTTTTGTCGGCGAGAGCGGGATTGGCGGTGAGTTTGGCGAAGATGGGTTCCAGCTTGATCGTGGGCGGCGCGCCTTTGCTCTTGAAGGCCTCGATGAGGCCGTCGAGCGCGGCGTCAGCCAACGTGGTTTTGCTCGCGATGGTGCCGAGGAATTCCATCGCGGCGTTCAAATGTTTCTCGCGGGCGCCGGCGTCCGTGAGGTCGCAGATGCGACGCATGACGCGGCGGAGGCAGTAGGCGGAGACGGAGTTATCGTTCGCGCTAAGCAACGGGAAGAACGGTTGCGGGTCCCGCGCCACCAGCGGCTCCATCGCCATCCAGACAATGTGCGGGTAGTAGAAGTCGCCGTCCACGCTCTGGCGGGAGAGGAGTCCCTGAAAGATACCGGTGAACTGAATGGCTTTGCTCGCTGTAGACTTCGGCGTGTCCACAGTTAGCGAACTCGCTGCAAATTGGCGTACGGCCGCAGCGACCGAACAACGGACCGAGGCATCATTGTCGAGGCAAAGCTCGAGCAACCGCCGTGACGCCTCAAGTGAAGGCACTCCTCGCTCGCCTGTGAAGCGTGCCGCCCATGCACGCAACACCGGCGCACCGTCCGAAGCACATTCATTCAACGCATCGTCATTGATTTGTGAACTAGCGTGAAGCGTCCACAAGCCCGCCAAACGGCTTTGGAGCGGTGGCAAGTGCCTTGGTGGATTGCCAACGGATAACCAGCTCGTAAGCGCGGCAGTCTTTCTTTCGGGAGTGCGTCGCGAAAGCAGGCGTTGCGCTTGTCGTCGTTGCCAACTATTCGGGTGCTCTAGGAGAGTAATCAGTTGATCGCTCGAAGATTTTGCGAGAT
>QHPW01000006.1:0-4381 GCA_003219675.1 Verrucomicrobiota bacterium | reverse complement strand
CCCAACTCGCGATCCACTCCGTCGGGGTCAGCCGTGGCATTCTGGTAGCACGGATATTTGTCGCTCCAGTCCGCGATCCACATCGCGCCGTCGGGCCCTGTCTGCGCGCTCACGGGCCGGAACCAGTGATCGGCGCACACGAGGAAGTTGCCCGCCCCCACTTCCCAATCGCCCTTCGACGGGCCGAGAAGTTTCGATTCCTTCTCCGCGCGATAAGTCGAGCCGACGGGCGTGAGCCGGTCGCAGTTGATGGCGCTTTGATGGATGTTGCCGAGGAACACCAGCCCGCGCCATTCGGCCGGCCATTGATCGCCCTGATAGATGCAGATTCCCGCGTGCGCCGCGCGGTAATGGCGCCAGTCCACGATGGCGGGCAGTCCCTTGCTCGGCAGGTCGCCGACGTAGCCGTAGGGATTCGCCCAGATGCCGCCCTGGCGATTGTATTGGCCCCCCGGCGCCATGTGGAACAGGTGATGAATCACGCACGCGCTCACGAACGCGTCGCCGCGCTCGTCCCAATCCACACCCCACGCATTGCTTGTTCCATCAGCAAACACTTCGAACTTCTTCGTGCCTGGATGATAGCGGGCAAGGGCGGCATCGACCTGTAAAGCCAGCCGTCCGGTCCCCAGGCGAAGCCGTTGAGCAACTCGTGCCGGTCCTCCATGCCGAATCCGGTCTTGAGCACCGTGGTCTTGTCGGCCTTGTCATCGCCGTTGGTATCTTCGAGGAAGAGGAGGTCGGGCGCGACGCCGAGATAGACGCCGCCGTTGCCAAGCGCCAGGCCGGTGGCGAGCGAGAAACCGTCGGCGAACACGGTCACCCTGTCTGCACGGCCGTCAGCGTCGGTGTCTTCGAGGATCTTGATGCGGTCACGGCCTTTTTGTCCTTTGGGAACGCCTTTCGGATATTCGTAAAGCTCCAGCACCCAGAGCCGACCGCGCTCGTCCCAGGTCATCGCGACGGGGTTCACCACTTCCGGCTCGCTCGCGAAGAGGCGCACTTCAAAACCTTTCGGGACTTTGAACTTCTTCTGAGTCTCCCCAGGCGCCAGTGGCGGGCTGTCCGCGGGGGCGTAAGCGCCGGTGAGCTGTTTGCCGGGTGGATTGTTTTTGTAGATGGGGAAATTGTAAGTCTTGCCGGAAGGCTGGGCCGCGGTACAAAATGGGGCACGACTGCGCCGAATGCGAAGGGCGGCGTTCACGCCGCTTCAGCGTGCGAAACGAAAGCAGATCGGGCACTTCCCTCGTCCTCTCACTGCGGGCGGTGAAGCGCGCTAAAGCCCGCGCCCCGTTCCTCATTTCGACGTGGGGGACATGGGTCGGCATCGGGTGGACGACCCATGTGCCTTCAAACGCACAGGAGTCTCCATGCGCCCGGTGATTGACATGGATGAGGGAACAGCTATCCTTCACAAGACAGCCCGGAAACGTCTTCGGAAAGGACCCGTTTATGTCTGCGTCAAATTCAGTAATTCTGACTGGCGCCAGGCGCTCAGTTCGCCACGCCGGTTTTACCTTGATCGAACTGCTGGTGGTCATCGCCATCATTGCGATACTGGCCGGTTTGTTGTTGCCTGCGCTGGCGAGAGCCAAAGCGCCAACCGACCACAATGATCAACTGGTCAAAAACTGGGTGGGACATCCGCTCGCGTGGATCGACGGTCAGAACGGGAATGTTGGTTTCGGCAGCACGGGGATCACCAATAGGATCGCGATTGAAAAGGGCACTTTGTATCCGTACAACACCTCGGTTGACATCTATCGGTGTCCCAATGAGCCCCAGGTCAAATTCAACAAGACCAGCGGCCGGTCCGTCACTCGCGTTCGCAACTATTCGATGAACGGGCAGATGGGAGGTGGCGACCGCCTGGACCAAACCCTGTACGGCGCTTACGACGCGAGTTGGGTCCAGGATCCAAGAGCGAAAGATGCGCCGCCGCGGAAGAAGTACACCGACATCAATCGCCCTTCACCTTCCAAAGCGATGGTCTTCGTTCACGAGAATTCCAACACCATCGAAGACGGATATTTTGCGGTGAATGCCTTTCAGAGCAAATGGCAAAATCCTCCTTCCAGCCTTCATGGCAACGCCGGAACACTCTCCTTCGCTGATGGCCATGTTGAGTTGTGGAGATGGCTGGAGCCGGAGACCTCGAAGCGCGACACCTGGGACACGCCCGGCAAGAAGCCCGTTGACCGCGACTTGATCCGATTCCAAAAAGCGACCGCGACTCTGGAAGAAGAATAAACCTGGGCAGGATCCGGCGGTCCTCCATGGCGGAAAATGTGGTTCGCTGGATGATGTGCCAGGCCGACTTTTCGGTGTTCGTCCAAACTGGTTAGGACAAGGCCGAAGTATTCTTCTGTTCAGGATCAGCCTTGGGTTCTGAGCTGGAGGCGCGCCGCGGCCGGGCTTAAAACCTTTTGACAGTTTCCTTCATTCGTCTAGCCTGTCGGAAAATCCATTATGAGATTCGGCATCAATACCTTCTTGTTCACTTCCCCCTTCACCAACGACAGCACCAGACTTTTCAAAACGTTTAAAAAATGGGGCTTTGAGACAGTCGAAATTCCCATCGAAGACCCCTCGCACATTGATCCGGCCTTTGTGAAGCGGGAACTGGACAACCATGGACTCGTGTGCGGGTCGGCCTGCGCCTGCATGGGGCCGGGCCGAGACTTCCGCGGCGCGCAGGAAGAGCAGAAGACCGCAATGGATTACTGCAAGGCACTCATCGACCAGATGGTGGTGCTCGATTGCCCGTCTCTCATCGGTCCAGTTTACAGTGTTGTCGGCAAGGCGGACGCGGTCGAACCGGCCCAACAGAAGCAGGAATGGGCGCTGGTGGTGCAAAACCTCAAGGAACTGGCCGAGTACGCCGCGGCGCGCGGGAGACAGATTTGCATCGAACCGCTTAACCGTTTCGAGACCGACTTTCTCAACACCTGCGACCAGTGTCTCAAACTCATCAAGGACGTCGGCGCGAAGAACGTGAAGGCGCACCTCGACACGTTCCACATGAACATCGAGGAAAAATTCCAGGGACCCGCGATCCGCAAAGCGGGCAAACTGCTCGGCCATTTCCACGCCTGCGGCAGCGACCGTGGCACACCCGGCAACGATCACATTGATTGGAAGCCGGTTGCTTCGGCGCTCAAGGCGATCCAGTACAAAGGCGACGTCGTGATCGAATCGTTCACCACCGACGTGAAGGTCATCGCGCGCGCGGCGGCGATCTGGCGCAAGATGGAGCCGACCCGCGACGAAATCGCGGTGAAAGGGTTAAAGTTTTTGAAGAAAACGTTGAAGTGAATTACTCGCAAGACTATGAAACGACTCATCATCACACCCGCGCTCGTCCTCGTCGCTGCCAATGCTTTGTGCATTGTCGCCGGAGGGCAGGAAGCCGGTTTCAAACCCCTCTTCAACGGCAACGACCTGACCGGTTGGGCCGGCCGCCCGCAGCATTGGTCGGTGGAGGACGCCGCCGTCACCGGCCGCACAACCAAAGAACACCCGGCGGAAGGCAACAATTTTTTGATCTGGAAGGGCGGTACGGTCTCCGATTTCGAATTGCGCCTTTCCTACAAGATCGTTCCGAACAACGACAAAGGCTTCGCCAATTCCGGCATTCAGTATCGCAGCAAGGAGTTCGACAATTTCGTCGTCGGCGGTTACCAGGCCGATTTCGAGGCCGGTAAAACCTATTCGGGAATCCTGTATGAGGAGAAGATGGACGGCATCCTCGCGCAGCGCGGTCAAAAGACGGTCGTGAAAACCGTCGAGGGCAAGACCAGGGTGGAAGTCGTCGGTTCGCTCGGCAGCTCCGAGGATATCCAGGAGAAGATCAAGGACAAGGACTGGAACGATTACGTCGTCGTCGCCAAGGGAAATCACCTGCAGCATTTCATCAACGGCGTTCAAACCGTCGACGTCGTCGATGAACGCGAGGGCGGCAAGGGCGCCAGAGAAGGCATCCTCGCCCTTCAATTGCACCAGGGCGATCCGATGACGGTCCAGTTCAAAAACATCCGGATCAAAAACCTGTCAGGCAACGCTTCGGCCAAGTCGGATATCGATCTGCTCCAGGGCGAATGGGTTCCGGTCGAGATTGTCGCGAACGGCGACAAGGCATCGCAGGAAGTCCTCGACAACATCAAAGTCAAAATCAACGGCAATCGATATTCCGTTGAATCGAACAATCCCAGCCAGGGCAGCTTCAAAATCATCGAATCGACCACGCCGAAAAAAATGGACGTGACCGGCGATGACGGCGCCGAACTGCCGGCCATCTATGAGATTGCCGGCGACACCTTCAAGGCGTGCTACGCCGTCAACGGCGCCTCGCGCCCGACTGAATTCAAGTCCGCCGAAGGTT
>QHPW01000184.1 GCA_003219675.1 Verrucomicrobiota bacterium | reverse complement strand
GGCCCATTCGCCGGCGGCGTCGGCGATCTCCTTTTCCCAGTCGGACATGCGTTCGGTCAGATGAGTGTCCTCCCGCATGGCTTTGTCTTCGAGCTCGCGAACTTTCGCTGAAATCCCGTCCCGCTGCTCCTGTTGCTCGGTCGTCGGCACTTCGATGAACGGCTCGTCATCGTTGTTCAGGAACGCGAAGAGCTGGAAGTACTCGCGCTGCAATAAGGGATCGTATTTGTGGTTGTGGCACTGGCAGCAATTGATGGTGAGGCCGAGCCACGCTTTGCCTACGGCGTCCATGCGGTCAATCATCGCTTCGGTGCGGAACTGCTCGGGCTCGATGCCGCCTTCCTGGTTGAGCATCGAGTTGCGCAGAAAACCGGTCGCGATGCGCTGGTTAAGCGTCGGGTGCGGCAGCAAATCGCCGGCGAGTTGCTCCAGGCTGAACTGGTCGAACGGCAGGTCGCGGTTGAACGCCTGGATGACATAGTCGCGGTAGGGCCAGACCGAGCGCGAGGCGTCTTTCTCGTAACCGTTGCTGTCCGCGTAACGAGCCACATCGAGCCAGTGGCGGCCCCAACGCTCGCCGTAATGCGGCGACGCGAGCAGGCGCTCGACCAGTTCGTCCCAGGCCTCCGGGCTCTTGTCGCTCACAAATCCGTCCACCTCCTTCGGCGTCGGAGGCAAGCCGATGAGGTCGAGGCTCAGGCGGCGAATGAGCGTAACGCGGTCGGCTTCAGGTGAAGGTTTCAGCCCTTCCTTTTCCAGACGCGCGAGGACGAAATGATCTATCGGGTTGCGCGCCCATTTGCGGTTTTTCACTTCGGGCACCGGCGGGCGGACCGGCGGTTTGAAAGCCCAATGGTTCCGTTTGTCCTCCCCTTTGACGAAATCAACTCTGCGGCTCGCCGGCGGAGGCGGCGTGGAAAGGTTCGGCTCTGCGGCGATTGAACCCAGGCAGACGAGCAGGCCGCCCAGGAGCAGCAGCGCCGCCGGGAGAACCGTGGATGTGATTCGGCTGCAAAAAACAAAAAGCATTTTTCCTGATTTCCGCATGAGCGTCTTCGCCTGGCAGCGCCGGACTGTTCGCGAACGAATCGTTTCGACGGCCTCGGGCGGACGCGCATTCAGAGTTGAACCGGCAGAGCATAGCGTTTCGGCACTGGCCAAACAAGGGATTAAGACACTGCTGGCAGTTGTCGGCAGTGTCCTGATTTGCTGTAACGGGCGGTCCATGACCGCCGAGAACGGCGCTCATAGAGCGCCGCTACAGTCTCAGGTTTTGAAATCAGGACACTACCCGAAGCCGGGCGGACTTGCGTTTAGGCCGGGAGTAGGGCAGAAAGGGCTGTTGAAAACGTGAATTTGGGGCCGACCAGACGAATGGCCATCGTGGCCGCCGCCGTGCTGGTGCTCGACCAGTTGACCAAACTGGCCGTGCTGAAATATCTCGGCTACGCGAAGGAGATGGTGGTGATCGACGGTTTCTTCAAATTCGTGCACTGGGGCAACACCGGGGCGGCGTGGAGTCTGTTCAATGAATTTGCCGGCAGCAATCAACTCCTGGCCCTCTTCGCGCTGACGGCGCTGCTGGTGCTGTTTCTCACCCGACATCACTTCGACTCGCACACCCTGGTGGGCCAGCTTTCGTTGGGGTTGATTTTCGGCGGCATCGCCGGCAATCTCGTGGACCGCTTCACACACAAACACGTCGTGGATTTCCTGTATTTTTATCTGGTCCAGCGGGGCGGCGGCGAAATCGGCTTTCCCGCATTCAACGTCGCCGACACCGCCATCTGCACGGGGGTCGGTCTGCTCTTCCTGCTTTCCTGGCAGAAGGACCAGACCGGCTCAGCTCCCGCCAGGGAACAAGCCGGGCAGAGTTGAACTTTCGGGCCGATGACCCGGCGGACGATGGCCAGAACTCCCGCAGCCCCCGTGCCTCAGGCCCTGCGCCCCGTCCTCATCGCCGGCCCAACCGCCGTTGGCAAATCCGCCGTGGCCCTCGCGCTGGCCCGGCGCCTCAACGGCGAAATCATTTCCGTCGATGCAATGCAGGTCTATCGCGGCCTGGACATCGGAACCGCCAAGCCGTCCCCTGAAGAGCGAAGACCTGTGCCGCATCATTTGATTGATGTGGTCGAACTCGACAAGATGTTTGACGCCGCGCAATTCACCCGGCTCGCGCAGGCCGCGGTCGCCGGCATACAAGAGCGCAGCCGCGTGCCGATTCTGTGCGGGGGCACCGGACTCTATTTCAAAGCGTTTCTGGAGGGGCTGGGCGAAGCGCCGGCCGCCAGCGCGGGCCTGCGGGCAGAACTTGAAGCGACGCCGCTGCCGGAGCTGCTTCGTCAACTCGAACGAGGCGACCCGGTGACGTTCGCGAACCCATGGAACCCGCAAGCTGGAACCCGGAACCAGGAACGGTTCTTTGGGCTTTCACGCTCGGGCGATGACCTGGGCGCCCGCATCAACGCTCGCGTGGACGCAATGTTCGCGCGCGGTCTGGTGCAGGAAACCGAGCGATTGCTGGGATTGGGATTGGAGCAAAATCGAACCGCGATGCAGGCCATCGGCTATCGCCAGGTCGCCGAACTTTTGCGGGGCGAACGTTCGCTGGCCGACACCGTCGCGCTGGTGAAACAGCGCACGCGCCAATTCGCGAAACGTCAGATGAACTGGTTCCGCCGACAATTCAGACTGGAATGGATAAACCTGGAGCCGGACGTAAGCGCCGACGCTGTGGCCGACGGATTGCGGGAACGGATTTGACCCGTCGTGGCGAACGGCCTCGCGCGGCGCCGGCGGCACGGCGGTGGTGAAAATCGGAGGCGCGACAGGCGTCTCGGCGGTTTCATTTTTCACCGCGGAGGCGCGAAGACCGCAGAGAGGAGCGTTCTCTGAACGGGTCATTCTCTGAACAGTTCTTATGCCCCGCGGCAAACAGTTTAAAGTCGGACTTTCATCGCGGCTGATTCATGCTATGGTGTTGCGCCTTGACCGTCAGCAGTTAAAAAGTTGAAAGCGCTCATACCGACAGCGAACAGGAGAACCGAACGGGTTTTCCTCATTGGGGCTGAACTGAAATGTCGCATGCCCTGGGAGGTGCGCGACGGCACGCAGAAGCTCCTGGCCCCGGCGGCTGGAACGTTCATCGGCAGCGGCAAGGCCGACGAACTTGCCAGGCATTGCCGGCGGCAGGAGGTCGATACGGTCATCTTCGACGACGAACTTTCCCCGGCGCAGAGCCGCAACCTGGAAAGGATTTTCGAGTGCAAGGTGCTTGACCGCACTTCGCTGATTCTGGACATCTTTGCCCAGCGCGCCCGGACCCGCGAAGGCAAATTGCAGGTCGAACTCGCCCAGTTGCAACATTTGTTGCCGCGGCTCACGCGCTATTGGAGCCACTTGTCGCGGCAGACGGGCGGCATCGGCATGCGCGGCGGCGAAGGCGAATCGCAACTCGAATCAGATCGGCGCAGGGTGCAGGAGCGGATTGACAAGATTCGCGAGGAACTGGTGCTGGTGCGCCGCCAGCGTCGCACCCAGCGGACCGGGCGCCAACGACACCAGTGGCCGCTGGCCTCCATCGTGGGCTACACCAACGCGGGCAAATCAACCTTGCTCAACGCGCTCACCGGCGCCAGAGTTCTGGCTGAGGATAAACTCTTCGCCACGCTCGACCCCGCCACCCGGCGTCTGCGTCTGCCGACCAATCAAAATGTTTTGCTCACGGACACGGTCGGGTTCATTCGCAAACTGCCCCATCGGCTGGTCGAAGCGTTCAAGGCGACGTTGGAGGAAGTGGCCCAGGCGGACCTGCTGCTGCATGTGGTGGACATCAGTCACCCGCTGGCTGAGGAACAAATCCGGGCCGTGAACACGGTGCTGGAGGAAATCGGCGCGGCCGACAGGCCGACCTTGATGGTTTTCAATAAAATGGATCGCGTGAAGAAGGGCGAGCTGGTGAACCGGAATCTGGAGCGACATCCCAATACCGTGGCCGTTTCGGCGGCGACCGGCGCGGGCTTTCCGGCGCTGCTGGCGGAACTGGGAAGCCGGCTGCGGCCCGCCCGCGAATTTGTCGAATTAAAGGTGCCGCACAGCGAACCGGCGGTGATTGCGCGCCTGCACGCCGTCGGCCAGGTGGTGGAGCGCGATTACAACGGGGACAGCGCGCGCTTCAAGGCCCGGATACCGGCCCATCTCCACGCCGAGTTCGCGCCGTTCATCGTGCAGGACTTGGGGGTGGCGTAAGGCGCTCCC
>QHPW01000183.1 GCA_003219675.1 Verrucomicrobiota bacterium | reverse complement strand
GAGGCGGGCAATATCTTCATTGAACCAATCGAGGAGGCTGGCCCGTTTCCGCAGCGCGGCCTGCCGGTCTGCGATGCTGCCGCCTTCGCCGAACAGGCTCTCGAAAACGATCCGCGGATGCGCTTCCGCCGGCAGCGGGGTCGTCGGCGACGACCACGAGAGATTATTCTGGTAAACGCAGGCGTAACCGTTGTCGCACTGGCCCACCACCTGGAGCAGGTCCATCGCGAGCTCCAGCGACGGCAATTGCGTTTCCTGACCGATGTGCTGAGCGGCAATCTGATCGACCGTGGTTCCCAGGTAGTAGTCCGTGCTTTCTGTCAATTTCGCCTTCGCGGCGCTCAGGAAGGCGGAGTTGGAAGTCGCATGGCTGCCGGGGTAGGCGTTGGCCAGTTCCAGGTTGGTGATCGCCGTGATGTGCTCTTTTACCGGGCCCAGCGAACTGAGGATCGGCGAAAGTTGATCGAGCTTGTCGCCGGGCGGAGTCCATCGGGTGATGTCGCAACCCATCGGCATGAAGACGAAACCCAGGCGGCGCACCGGGTTGGCCGGCGTCCTGATCAAAGGGGTCGCCGCGGGAACCATCGCCTCGAGCAACGGCAGCGCCAGGGTAAGCCCCATCCCGCGCAGGAATGTCCGCCGCGGCATGGCCTTTTTCGTAATAATCATAGTGAGTTCCTCATGATAAACGGTGTGCTGTTCACAATCCCAAGGATAATCGATGTAAAGCGAAAGTCATCCCCTTTTGCCTGGCGCACGATCTTGCGGATCGCCGGGGCGTCGTAGGTTTCGACTCCGCGGCCCAACGCGAAGGTCAGCAGTTTTTCCGTGAGGGTGCCGACAAAAACCTCCGGGCGATGCAGCAGACCCTGTTCGAGCCCGGACACTCCTGTGAACTTGCCGCCGTCGGGCAGTCCGCCGCTCACGTCGATGGGTTGACCGTCCTCGACGGTTCGCCAGCGGCCGACGGCGTCGAAGTTCTCCAGCGAAAATCCGACCGGGTCCATCAGGTTATGGCAGCTCGCGCAAACGGAGTTGGACCGGTGCTCGGCCAGTCGTTCACGCACCGAAAGCGTTGCCGACACCGTGTTGTCTTTCAGCGCCGGGACGTTTGGCAGCGGCGGCGGCGGCGGCGTTCCGAGAATATTCTCGAGAATCCACTTGCCACGAATCACCGGCGAGACCCGCCGCGTTCGCTGTCGTTCGCCAGTGCGACGCGCCGGAAGCGGCTGCCGTACACGTTCGGAATGCCGTAATGTTTGGCGAGGCGTTCATTCAAATAAGTGTAATTCGCTTTCAGGAGATCGAGCACGCTGCGATCTTCGCGCATCACGCTCTCGAAAAAGAGTTCCGTCTCCTTTCGAAAAGCCTGGCGCAGATTGTCATCGAAGTCCGGAAACAGGCGCAGATCCGGAGTCAGCAAATCCAGGTTGCGCAGGTAAAGCCATTGCTCGGCGAAATTGTTCACCAGATTTCGCGAGCGAGCGTCCGCCGACATTCGCCGGACCTGTTTCTCCAGCACCCGGGGTTTATGGAGTTCACCGCGAATCGCCGTATCGAGCAGTTCATCGTCCGGAATGCTGCTCCACAGAAAGAACGAGATGCGCGACGCCAGCTCAAGGTCGCTGATGCGATAAGCCGTGTGGGGCGCGACGCCGGCGGGGTCCTGTTCGACACGGAACAGGAACTCGGGACTCGCCAGCACCGCGCTCAGGGCCGTCTCGATTCCCGCCTCGAAACTTTCTTCCGTCCGCGCTTTTCGATAGCCCGGCGCATCAGTGTGGTCAGAATTCGCGCGGCGCAGGGTTCTTCTTCGTCCGGCTTCGTCGGTTGACACACAAAAATCCGACGCCGGCTGGGCGTGGCCCCAGGCCCCTTCGCGCCATAGGGACCGTTGATCGAGACCTGGTAGATGGCCGGACCGATGCGCGGGTGCCGGTGCAAATTGAAGTGCGCCTGGTACGGCTGGCGTTTGGTTTCGAGCAACGCCGAAGGGTTCTTGAGAAACGTCACGCCGATTTGATGCGGGCCGGCAGTCACCGGGAAACGAGCCTTCAGATTCGCGTCAACGATGTCATAGTTCTTGTGTCCCTGGGGCGGCGTCACCGTGAACAGCTTCACGCGCTCGCGATCCAACAACAGCTCCAGTTCGTGCGGTTGATGCAGGCCCTCGATTTCCTCGTTCCGATCCCGCGTCAGTCTGACCTGGATTTCGTACTGGCCGTCCTGCGGAAAGGTATAGGGAATCAATGCGCCGCCGCGGGTGCCGACCGGAAGCCCTTCCACGCGCTCCTCCTGAGTGAGGTCCGCCCGAACGCGAAAGGTGTCGCCGCCTGGAGAACGGCGGGGCGCTCCAACTGCGAGCCGGCTGATTTTCTGCGCCGCGGTAATATAGCGGTCGAGGAGTGTCGGAGAGAGATTGCCGACCGTCACATTGTCAAAGCCACGACTGGCGTCGTCTTTCGGCAGCAGTTCTGAGGCATCGATCTCCAGCGCCAAAAGATCGCGGATGACATTCTCGTATTCCGTTCGGTTGAGCCGCCGGAGCGTTTCGGTTCGGCCCGGATCCGGATGCTGAGCGGCAGCCCTGTCCAGCGCGTCTGACAGGCGTGCCACGATTTTTTCATAAGTGCTTTCCTCCGGCCGCGGCTTTTCCATCGGAGGCATCTGACGCGCGCGAAGTTTGCGGACAACCTTTTCCCAGACCTCGGGATGTTTCGTCACGTCTTCCATCCGGATGCTGTCCAGGTCGAGTCTCCCCTTGTTCATTTCGCTGTCGTGGCAGCCGGAACAATACTGATTCACCAGGGCAGAGACGGGTGAGGACGCCGGCGACGACGCGAACGCGGCTTGCGGTTGCACTCCAATGGCCGAACCCGCCAGGAGCAGGAGCGGCCTACAACAGAGCTTGCACATCATCCGAAGACTCATGCCAACAAGAAACAGGCTGGTACGAACTTGCCTTTGCACAGGGTAACACAAAAATAAGTGTCCGAAGGTGCCGGAACAAGAAGAAAGTTCTGGGCATTCTGCATTATTGCAAGCAGTCGCTGTTTCCGGCGCGGTTGGGTTTCTCTTGAGGGAGCGACATCTGTGTTGCGGTTCAGCGCTCCCAATCCGGCGGACCCCCAGTTAGTTTTCGCCTGTTCCATTTTATGAACCGGATTTTCTTCTGTTGGCTCACGAGTCTTCTGTTCTGTTCCGCCTTGAGCAGAGCCGCGGATTCGAATCGCTGGGACGTCATGCGCGAGGTTGAATATGCGCGGGTCGGGGCGCACTCGTTGAAACTCGATCTTCATATTCCTTTCGGAAAACCGCGGTCGCCGTTGATCGTCTGGGTGCACGGCGGAGCGTGGCGATCCGGTTCGAAAAGCGGCATGCCTCTCGGAAAGCTGGTGGAGCGGGGATACGTGGTCGCCAGCGTCGATTATCGTCTTTACCCGGTATATGTTTAACGGCGTAGCGGCGGCCATCCTGGCTGCCGTAGAGGGCGGCATCTTGCCGCCCAGAAAGAACGCCCGTTCCGCCGGGCAGGATGCCCGGCTCTACGGCAGGCGAGATGCCCGCCGCTACGCCGCTAAATACATACTCACGCCGCTTCAGCGACAGGAACTCCATGCGATTCGTTCATGCACGCTCGATACTGAAACGGCCTGAAGGCCGCGCGCCGGGGACAATTCCCCAACTCTACCCGGTAATCGGGAATGCCGCTCTTCGCTGTTGCCCGATACGCTTTGCGAGGATACGCTCCCGGTTCGTAGCCCAAAAACAAATCCAAGATTCTTTAACCACTTGAGACCGGAGAATTTTTGCCATGCAACCCGTTGCTTCAGCCATCGCGTTGTTCGTCTCGTGGGCCGTCGCCTGGTCGGTAAGCGCCGCCGAACCCCTGGTTGTCGATGTCTGGCCGGCCAAAGCGCCCGATGAAAGCGGCAACATCGGCCCGGAACGGTTCCGCATGTCACCGGGGCTCGACCGCAAGCAGGTCGAGGTCACCGAGCCCACCCGGATGATCACCGACGTCACGAAACCGGCCATCACGATCTATCGACCCCCGAAGGAAAAGGATACGGGAACCGCCGTGTTGATCTGTCCCGGAGGCGGCTATTGGAATCTCTACTGGCAACTCGAAGGCGAGGAAGTCGCGGACTGGTTGAACTCGATTGGCGCGACCGGCATCATCCTCAAGTACCGCGTGCCGCGCCGCCCCGATGAGCCCCAGGGCGAACCCGCTCGACGCCCGCTGCAGGACGCCCAGCGGGCGGTCAGCCTGGTGCGGAGCAGAGCCGGAGAATGGGGCATCCATCCGGAGCGAATCGGTATCGTGGGTTTCTCGGCGGGCGGTCATCTGGCGATTGCCACGGCGACGAGCTTCGATAAGCGAACCTACCAGCCGATCGATGACGTGGACAGAATCAGTTGCCGGCCCGACTTCGCCATTCCGGTCTATTCGGGTTACCTGAAGGCGAAGGACAAGGACGAACTCGCGCCGGGCATCCATGTTCCGGTCGGGACGCCTCCCGTTTTTCTGGTGCATGGCGGGGACGATATTGTCAGCCCTCCGGAGAACAGCGTGCTCATGTATCTCGCTCTGAAGAAAGCCGGCGTCCCGGCGGAGTTGCACGTCTATGCGGGATCGGCCCACGATTTCGGTGTCCGCAAGAACGACCATTTGTGCTCCGCCTGGACCGAGTCGTGCGCCGAGTGGCTGCGCAAGCTTCGATTCCTGCCGCCCGGCACGAAGGAATAGCACATCACTCGTTATGGAGCTGCGCCATTTGCGATACTTCGTGGCCGTTGCCGCCGAATTGAACGTGCGTCGGGCCGCCCAACGCCTGCACGTGTCGCAGCCGCCGCTCAGCCGACAGATTCACGACCTGGAGGACTCATGGCAGAGTGCCAGCAGACTGCGTCTTCGCGAAAACTTGTTCTTCACTCCATCCACCGCCCAGTGCCATGTAAAGGCGCACCAGGTTCTGGCTCAAGCGGCGTTCGCTTTGGACGACGCTGTCCTGCGCGGCCAGCAACGCGCGCTCGGCTTCGAGCACATCGAGGAAGTCCACCAACCCGCCGCGATAGCGATCGTTGGCCAGGACAGCGGCGCGACGGCTGGCCTGCTCGGATTCCGCCAAGGCACGATGACGGTCCTGTTCCTGGCCAAACGCGACCAGTGCGTTCTCCACTTCTTCGAGCGAGGTCAGCACAGTCTGCTCGTAGCGGAGCAGCGACTGCTCCTGCCGCGCGTCCTGTACGCGGATGTTCTGCCGGATCTTTCCGGCCGTGAAGATGGGCCAACGCACGCTCGGGCCGAGCGACCAGAATCGGCTGCCCGCGTCGAAAAAGTCACCGGCTTCGATACTCTGCAAGCCCGTGGCTGCAGTCAGATAAAACTTCGGGAACAAGTCGGCCGTCGCCACGCCGATGCGCGCCGTCGCAGCCGCGAGCTGACGCTCGGCGCGGCGAATGTCCGGACGCTGGCGCAACAGGTCTGAAGGCAATCCCACGGGAACGCGCGGCGTCGCACCGGGGATCGGCGCGACAGTCGAAAGTTCCGTTTCGAGTTCGGCCGGCGGCTTGCCGAGCAGAACGGCAAGGCGATGAATGGCGCGTTGCTGCGTTTCTTCGAGCGGCGGAATCTGGGCACGCGTGTTGGCGACCTGCGCTTCGGCCCTTGCGGTGTCAAGTTCGGTGGCCAGTCCGGCCTGGAACCGGTCGCGGGTCAACACCAGCGTTTGTTCCTGGGCATGAAGGTTGTCGCGGGCAACGGCCAGTTGCTTCTGCGCGCCGCGCAAATCGAGATAGCTCAAACCCACTTCGGCGAGCACCGTGACCAGCACGTCGCGACTGGATTCGACACTGGCCTCCAACTCGGCTTGCGCGGCCTCAACGCCACGGCGCGTGCCGCCAAACACATCAATCTCCCAGCTCATGTCCGGTCCAAGCTCGAAGAAGTCGTTTTCGAGCGACTGACCGGACGCGGTAAGTTGCCGGCTGTTGATGGAGTGCTTGCTTTGCCGCGAGCGCGCGTAGTCAGCGCCGCCGCTGATCCGGGGGAACAGCGCCGAGCGGGTGATGCCGCGCAACGCCCGCGCTTCGCCCACGCGGGACCGGGCGATGCGAACGTCAAGGTTCGATGACGCGGCCTTGCGGATGAGCCCGTCAAGGTCTTCGTCGTTGAATACCGTCCACCATTGGGTCAACCGCGTCGGAGGTGAGTTCGTTGTCTCAGCCGTGACCGTGATGGCGTGCGAGTAGGCGGCCGGCAAAGCGCTTTGCGGAGCGCGGTAATCCGGTCCGACCTTGCAGCCGGCAAGCAGCGCAACGGCCGCGAGGACGAGAGCGTTCTTCATGTTGAAACTTACTTGTTTAGCATCGCGGTGTTCACATCCGACGCGTCAATGAACACATCCATCTGCTGGCCGACAAAGAGCGGGAAATCCGCGCCTTCGATCCGGTAGATGGCCTGGAGCACGCGGGTATCGACACGTTCCGTGCTCGCGCCGGTGAGCGATTGCTTGGGAACGACGAGCGGCTCAAAGCGCACGAAAGTCACCGGTGCGCGCAGGTTGGAGTTGCCGCGGACCTGGGCGGTCGCCGACGCACCGGGCTGGACCCGCCACGCCTCGTGTTCGTCAATATCCACGCGCACGTGCAAGGCCGAGCAATCGCCCAGCACCAGCCATGGCTCGGCGCTCGGTCCGGCGGGGGCGAACTCTCCTGGACGAATCCGCACTTGCAACACCCGGCCCGTGATCGGCGCGTTGACGATGCTGCGCTCCAGGTCGGTCTCAACGGCTTTGAGCGCGGCCTCCGCGGCAGTGACGGTGGTCCTGGCCGCGGCAATTTCGGCGTCCGCGCCCTGCACGTCGGCCTCGGCGATTTCCACCGTGCTGCGCCGGCGGGTGAGTTCCTCGGCGCTGATGCTGCGGGGATCCGACACGGATTCGGCGAATCGCAGGTTGCGCTGCGCTTCCGCCAGTTCGGCGCGGGCGTGGCGCGCGCGAGCGGTGGCGGTGGCTACCGCCGCCTGGCGCGTGGCCACGCCGCTCTGGCGTTCCGCGCGGGCGGCCTCGAGCGCGCGCGTGTCGAGTTTCACGAGCGGGTCGCCGGGTTTCACTTCCTGTCCGACCTTCACGAAAACCTTTTCCACGACACCGGGCAGGTGTGAGGCGATGGAAATGTTTTCGGAGCGGGATTCGATCAGGCCGACGGCGGCGACGCGTTGCTCGAAGTCGGCGCGCGGCGGCGCAACCGGCGGCTCGCTGGTTTGCGCCCGTGGCTGCGTGCGCACGATGGAGATCGTGGCGACGAGCAGCACGGCGAGGGCAATGATGGGAATGATTTTCTGTTTCATGGACTGGTTCAGTTGCGTTGTTCGATGTGAGTAATCCGTCCGTCGTCCATGTGGGCGACTGAATCGGCGAAGTGAAAGACGCGGTTGTCGTGCGTCACGACGACGACGGCGCGGTCGGGATGCACCGCCGAACCCGCGAGCAACTCCATCACAGCTTCGCCCGTCGCATGATCGAGCGCGGCGGTGGGTTCGTCGCAAACGATGAGGCGCGGCTCATGGACGAGTGCGCGGGCGAGCGCGACGCGCTGTTGTTGTCCGCCGGAGAGTTTGGAGGGCATGGCGTCGAGGCGATTCTCCAGACCGAGCCGCGCCAGCAGCGATTTCGCGCGGTCCACAGCCTCGACGCGTTTCACCCCGGCGGCGAGCAGCGGCACGGCGGCATTTTCGGAGGCGCTGAGCGCGGGAAGCAGGTTGTATTGTTGGAAGACGAACCCGAGGTTGCGCCGGCGGAAAAGGGTTTGATCCTGCGGCGAGAGCTTCGCGGTGTTCTGACCGAACAATTCGACGTCACCGCCGGTGGAATCGAGCAGACCGGCGATGACGGAGATGAGCGTGGTCTTGCCGCAGCCGCTCGGGCCGACGAGAAAGGTGAGCTGTCCCTGGCGGGCTTCGAAGTTAACGCCGCGGAGCGCGTGGATGCGGGCGTCACCTTCGCCGAAATGCTTTTCGACGCCTCGGCAACGGACGGCGTTAACGGGTTGGGTTGCGTTCATCATGAGTGCAATCGTCAGCCGCGGAAAACGGCGGCGGGTTCAAGAACGAGGACGCGGCGGATGCTCAACAGGCTGGCCGCGATGACGACGAGGAACATCAGCACGCCCACGCCGACGGCGTTCTGCCAGAGCAGCACGATGCCGCGCGTGGCGATCTTTTGGGCGGTGACCTCGAAGAACAGCGCGCCGAGTCCCGTGCCCAGCGCATAACCGACGAAACCGACAGTCAGCGCCTGGAGGACAATCATCGCGATAAGCCGGCGGTTCGTGACCCCGATGGCTTTGAGGACGCCGAACTGTTTCAGGTTCTCGACGGTGAACAGGTAGAAGGTTTGACCCGAAACGACGAGTCCCACCAGGAGCGCAATGGCGATGGTGATGCCGAAGTTCACAGGGATGCCGGTGTTGGCGATGTAGTAGCGGACGCAGTCCCATCGAAATTCGTTTGCCGTACGGGCGCGCAGGCCGGTGACTTCGGTGATGCGTCGGGTCAATTCGGAGGGCGTGAGGCCCGGCGCGGGTCGTGCGAGCACATAGGCCATCTGGCTGCGCTCGCGTCCGAGGAAGTTCACCGCCTCGCTGTAGCGCGCATGAATGATCGGAAAGCTGCCGAAGGGCGCCGAGGCGTCGGAGATGCCGACGATGCGAACCAGGTGGTCATTCATCTCGAGCGTGCGCTCAAGTTCGAGCGGCTCACCGGGGAAGAGCAGAATATAACCTGCCTGGTCGATCACCACGGAATCCGGCTCGCGCAATCGCTCCCACGAGCCCAGCAGCATTTTGCGCGGCGCGCCAATGAGCGTCGCGTCATCGATGCCCAGGACGACGGCTTGTGAGAATTCGCCTTTAGAGGTGCGCGCAACCGGCTGTCCTTTGAAGAGGCAGACGGCGTAATCCACGCCAGGCACGCCGCGGACCCGGAGCAGGTCAGTGTCTTTGAGCGCCTTGGTTTGCTCGAAGTAACGTGTGGCGGGGTCCATGACCCAGACTTCAGCGTCGGTCACGTCGGCAATCTGGCTGCCGGTGCGGCGCATGATGCCGGCAAAGATGCTCGTCTGGTTTTCGAGCAGGAAGGTGCTGAACGCGATGGCGAAGATCAGGCCGAGATATTTGGCCCGATCCCCGGTAAGCATGCGAAGGGCGACGAAGTTCACGATTTCTCTCCTTGAGAAGTAACGCCACCGGAGGCTGGATTGCGATAGATTCGAATCATTTTCATAAGCTGTCTTTGCTTCTCAGATTACGCCGACTCTTTGCTGCGACTGCGCGCAACATAAGCGACGTGTGAAGTCACCCGCCAATATCATGTTGGTTGCGTTCTGATTCCTCGCGGGTATCAGCCGCGGTGGCGAGAATCTAAACATCCGTCCGCCACCGCGAGGGATAACAAACAGACGGGTCGGTATGTTTGAACTCATAAAAAAGAGCCTATGGCCGCAGGCTGTCCAAATACGCGAAGAAGGCCTCGCCTGCCTGCTTCATCAATTCCTCGCTCTGCGAGTTCTTGGCCGTCCCGATGATGCCCGCCAGCGCAGCTACGATAAACGCCGCGACGTTGCGAGGTGGGATGTCCTTTCTTACCTTCCCCGCTTTGATACCCCGCGCGAACGCCGTTTCCAGGGACTCCCGCCACGCGGCATAGACCTTTTCGATGCGCGTGCGGAAACCTTCGTCGAGTGGCGACATCTCCTGGGCCAGGTTGTTGAGCGGACAACCCTGCACCCAATGGCCGTTTTCCTGTTCTTCCTTCACGAATTGCCGCACCGCGCGCTTCACATCGGTGATCGGGTCGATGGACTCAGCCAGCGGGTCGCACCAGGCCCCCTTGATTCGCGGTTGAATGATCTCTTCGACAACGGCGTAGCCAAGGTCGTGCTTGTCCTTGAAATGATGAAACAACGCGCCCTTGGTTGTGCCCGCCTGATCCACGATGTGGTTGAGGCTGCCGCCTTGAAAGCCGGTGTGGTAGAACTCACCGAACGCGGCTTTGAGGATTCGGCGTCGCGTATCTTCCGGTGCTCTGGTCGCGCTCGTTTTCATTTCATGCGCGACAATACAGACCAGTCGGTATGTTGTCAACCGCTTTTTTTTTGGCGCCTGTATCTCACTCTGGAACAGTCCGGCGCCTCGACGGAGTTGCACATTCACGCAATGCGGCTCACGACTTTGCGTCCGCTGCCGCGTCGCCTCGAGGTCACGGACGCGGTGGCGGCGTCGTTTGAGTTGTGACGATGATGCCAGGACGAAAGGAGAAGTCTTCGACGAGTCTTCGAGCTTCCTCAGCGCGACCGGTGCGGACCAGGAGGTCGGAGAGGTTGCCGACCGATTCAATGTTCCGAGGCCACATTTCCATGGACAAACGATAGGTTTGTTCGGCTTCGGTGGTGTAGTTGCGTTCAGCGAAAAGATTGGCCTGCCCGACGGCCAGCTTCGACCAGGTTTTGAGGGTTTCGGGCGAGCTGGAAGCTTCGGGATCAGACAGCATCCGTTGAGTGGTCGTCCGCCAATAATCCAGTGACTGCGCGGCGCTTTCGGCGGTAAGGGCGGTTTGTCCGTCCTGGGTGCGAAGTTCCATGATGGGACCCAGAGGCACGGCGCCTTCGTACGTGGATTTAAACGGGAACGATTCCTCCAGAGCGAATGAGAGGCCGGGATTCTTCGCCAGCAACTTCTGGAGAAGCGTTTCGTTGATGGCCATAACTGCGGTCTGGCCGGAG
>QHPW01000181.1 GCA_003219675.1 Verrucomicrobiota bacterium | reverse complement strand
AAACAACTGGTCAAAATTCTCGCGGAACGCGAAATACCGCTCATCGAAGACGATCTTTACGGCAATCTGTCGCACTCGCCCCAACGGCCGAAGACCGCCAAGGCGTTCGACAAGGAAGGGCTGGTGTTGCTCTGCGACTCGTTTACAAAAACGCTGGCGCCCGGCTCGCGCGTCGGGTGGACCGCGCCCGGCCGGTTCAAAACTCAGGTCGAACATTTAAAATTCATCAGCAGCATCGGCACCCCGACCCTGATGCAGATGGCCATCGCCGAGTTTCTGGCCAATGGCGGCTACGACCATCATTTGCGCAAACTGCGGCGCGTCTATGCCGAGCAGGTGGGGTTGGTGACGCAGGCCATCACGAAATACTTCCCCGAAGGCACGAAAGTGGCGCGGCCGGCCGGCGGTTACGTTTTGTGGGTGGAATTGCCGCCGCAAATCAAATCACTCGAATTATTCGAGCGCGCGGTGGCCGAGAAAATCAGTGTGGCGCCCGGCCCGATTTTCTCGCCGAAACAGAAATTTCAGAACTTTATCCGGCTGAGTTGCGGCACGCCATGGTCGGAGGCGACGGACCAGGCATTGCTGAAACTCGGCCGAATCATCACCCGGATGATGTGAATCCGGCCGAAGGGAGGAGAGGCAAGTCCGACGCGAGGGATCCTGCCGGCAGGACGCGGGTGGATGCGTCACCTCCGGTTCAACTATTTCTGCGCCGCGAAACTTTCCGCCAGAGCAACGGCCTGGAGCATCGCCTTCGATTTGTTCACCGTCTCCTGAAATTCCGCTTCGGGATCGGAATCGTTGACCCACCCGCCGCCGGCCTGCACGTAGGCTTTGCCATCCTTGATGAGCGCGGTGCGAATCGTGATGCAGCAATCGAGGTTGCCGTTAAAGGAAAAGTAGCCGACGCAACCGCCGTAAGGGCCGCGCGCCGTCTGCTCCAGTTCTGAAATGATCTGCATGGCGCGCACTTTCGGCGCGCCGCTCAGGGTGCCGGCGGGAAACGTGGCCCGCATCAGATCGTAAGGCGTCTTGTCGGAGGAAAGTCTGCCTTCGACCTCGGAGACGATGTGCATGACGTGGCTGTAACGCTCGATGACCATGAGGTCATTCACCTGCACGGTCCCAAAGTCGCAGACGCGGCCGATGTCGTTGCGCGCCAGGTCCACCAGCATGACGTGTTCGGCCCGTTCCTTGGGGTCGGCGAGCAGTTCCTTTTCGAGGGCGGCGTCTTCTTCCAGCGTCCCGCCGCGCCTTCGCGTGCCGGCGATAGGACGAATCTCTACTTTGCGGTTTTCGCAGCGGACATGAATCTCCGGCGAGGCGCCGACGAGCGAGAAACCGTCCAACTCCAACAGAAACATGTAAGGCGAGGGATTGATCGACCGCGCGGCGCGGTAAATGTCAATCGGCGCGGCTTTCACCGGAGTGCTGAAGCGTTGCGAACCGACGACCTGAATGATGTCGCCGGCCGTGATGTATTCCTTCGATTTGCGGACGTTCGCGAGGAATTTCTCCTTCGGCACATTCGAGTCGAAGCGGATTGACGGAACTTCCGAGGGCAGGCTCACCGGCTGGAATTCGCACGGCTGTTCGAGCAGCGAGACGATTCGCTCGATTTCGCCAATCGCGTCCTCGTAAGCCGAGGCCGCGCCGGCCTTGTCGAGCACGATGGCGTTCACCAGAACGGTGATGATTTGTGAAACGCGGTCGAAGATGAGCAGTTGGTCGGCGATGAGAAAATACATCATCGGCGTCTGCAAATCGTCGCGCGGCGGTCGTGGCACAACAGGTTCGACGTCGTGGATGAATTCGTAACCGATGAAACCGACGCGCGGTATTTTTTCAAGACCCGCTCGACGACTTCGAGGCCGTCTCTGACGCGCGCGTTCGAAGCCGAGTTGGTCTTGTTGGCAACGACAAAATCCCCTGCTCGTTTGCCTGTCTCAATCACTTCGATACGATTCCCGGTCTGGCGGATGACCGCGCGCGGGTTGCAGCCGACGAACGAGTAGCGGCCCAGATGCTCGCCGCCTTCAACCGACTCGAAGAGAAACGATTCCCCCGGTCCGCGAATTTTGCGATACGCGGAAAGCGGTGTTTCAAAATCCGCGAGCAGGCGGCGGGTGACCGGGATAAGATTGTCCTGGGCCGCCAGCTTCAAGAACTCGTCCTGCGTCGGAGAATACATAGCCGCGGCATTTCAACATAACCACGGGGTGGGCATCAATGCCGGAGTCGGGCACCCGACCTTGATGGTTACACGACCCGTGTGCATCGTAATCATCCGCCGGTTGCCCAGGGCGCATCTGACACTGCCCTCGGAGCGCCGGTCTCCGCCCCGGCAGGTATTCAAGAGCACCCCGAAACGCGCCGGATCGGAGATCGGCGCTCCGCGGTGCCAGTCGAGTCGGGGGCAGTGTCGAGATGCGCCTGGTTGTCCACGAGTAGGCTTGAAACTCCGTTGCAATTGGAGAATATACGTTAATCGTTGGGGCTCCGGACGCCGGGATCCTCTCTGGATTTTGTCTCCGAATGAAGACGACAATTCTGCATTGGCTGATAAGTAGGTGTGCTGCTTTGCCAGTTGAGGTGGTTCAATTGTTCCTGGTGTGTTCGATCGCTCGTATCGTCAAGCCCATAAGCGTGCTGCTACTGCCCAACGACTCCCTGAGGTGAACCGAATAGCCGAAGCTCTGGAACTAGTCGAGCGCCACGATGTGCGCCGTTTCAAGCGGATCCAACGCTCGATCAAGCGGGTTTTTCTCGCACCATGGAAATCATTGGGTGCCTACTACCCGACCGGTCGCATGTGTGGTGTCAAGGATTTCTCATCGGAAGCGCGTGAGAATTCCGCTGCAGTGGTCCTTGCATATGCGTATCTGCTGATTTATGGCGCGACCCAAGGGTATCTCCATAGAAGAAGGGTTGTCTTTACCAGCGGAAACAGAACTCGCATCCGAAGGGTGTGTCACATCGAGGGAGTGTATTTCCTCCGTCAGTTTCCCGAAACAGGGTCCGAAGTCGTTCGGCTGCTTTTTAGCAGAGCTCCAAGGTAGCGCCAATTCATGAGAGGCCTTGGTAACGGGTCACTCATTGGCAATTTCTCTTGTTGATGGCGCCAATGTCCCACTCTGCAGCCGCGCCCCGGTTCATGGCTCCGATTCAGGTCCGAATTTTGGAGGTGTTCCCTTCCATGAACCGGGCGGGGCGAGACTCTGTCGAGCCCTGCTCTCCAATGGATACAATTAGGGCTCGACGGAGTCTCGCCCCACCGTTCATGGCTGCGATGCGCACCGCTACCCTGCCCCGTCCACGATCTGGCAGACCACCGGCTTCATTTTCCGTCCGGTGCGCTGTTCGGATTGCTCGGCTATCGCGGGGATGAAGCTTTCCACCTGATGGTACGCCACCAGATTGATGGTTGCGCCGCCGAAGCCACCGCCGGTCAGGCGCGCGCCGAGACAACCCGGATGCGCGCGGGCCAGTTCCACCAGCAGATCGAGTTCGGGGCAACTGTTTTTGAGGAAATCGCGCGAGCTTTCGTGGCTGAGAAACATGTATTGGCCGAACTGCCGGTGGTCATCGTCGCTCAGGGCCTTTTCCGCAAAGACCACCCGCTGGATCTCGCCGACGACGTGGTAAGCGCACTCATACTGGCGCTGGTTGAGGTTGCCGCGGTTCGCCTTGAGCCAGGGTAGATCGACGGAGCGAAGCGATTTTGCGCCCAGCGCCCGGGCGGCGGATTCGCAATGTTCCCGCAGCGCGTTGTATTCGCCGGCGGCGAGCCGATGCTTCACGCCGGAATCACAAACCACCAGCGCCTCGCCCGGCATTGGCGCGTGGTGCACGCTCTGAAACCGACAATCGATGTTCATCACATGATACGCTCTGCCGAACAGACAGGAGAGCTGATCGAGCAGACCGCAGTTCACGCCGACGAATTCGACCTCGGCGGCCTGGCACAGTCTGGCCAGGTGCAGTTTTTCCTTCGCTTCCAGCGGCGGCAACCGGCCCCGGTTGTCGCGCGGAGGCGGCACCGACGCCCCGAGCTCGGTGAGCGAATAAGGAAACAACTGGCGAACGATGAGCGCCGTGGCGACCTCGAGCGCCGCGGAACTGCTCATGCCGGCACCGATGGGAATGGTGCTGTGGATGGCGGCGTTGAAGCCGCTGAAGTGCACGCCGCGTTTGCGCAACTGGACGAGTGTCCCTTTCACGTAGTCTGCCCAGGGCGCAGCCGGATTGTGTTTGAGTTCGCTGATCCAGAAAATGTCCCGTTGCGGGAACGCGGACGAGACCAGTTCGACTTTGCCGTCCGTGCGCGGCGATGCCGCGATGGAGACGTATTTGTCCACCGCGACGGACATGACGAGGCCTTCGTTGTAATCGGTGTGATTGCCGAGGACCTCCAATCGGCCCGGCGCCCCGACGACGTGCGCCGGCGTGTAGCCGAAATGCTGCTTGAAGAGAATGTTGACTGCGGAGGTATCCAAGG
Organism: Verrucomicrobiota bacterium; assembly: GCA_003219675.1. Lineage (GTDB taxonomy): Bacteria > Verrucomicrobiota > Verrucomicrobiia > Limisphaerales > AV2 > AV2. The sequence goes on along the minus strand of QHPW01000181.1, from coordinate 1,947 downwards.
AAATTAAACGTGATTATTCAACTGCAGAAAATCCGGCCATGCGCGGAAAATATCCGGCGCCGTCGGCCTGGTCACGTCGAAAACCGCTACGGCAAAGTCAGGCAAAGGTAAATCCAATTCAACAAGACCGCGACGATGACAACGGGTTCGAGCGCGGGAGCGGCCAGCCATCGCCGGACGGCTGAAAGCCCGCGCCGATTGAAAAGGACGTCCGCAATCCAAACCCCCAGCCAGAGCACGACGCCAAGGCACGCCAGAAATGTCAGCGGGTTCCAGCACACAGCCTGGGCGATGTCGAGACGGGAACATGCCTGAAGACAACGCGTGCTGCCACAGAAGGGACACGGAATGCCGGTCAGCCTCTTCAAGCCGCAAAACGGCAGCGGAAGGTTCCACTCCTCGGAAAGGCGGGCGACCGCGAGCAGCAGCAAGAGTCCGGCGAACGCCCAGACGGGAGCGGAAACACGTGCCCTTTCCAGAATCGATGGATCTGGCAAACCCGTCCCTGCACTCTTCCGGGAGTGGCACTGGCCGGGCGATTCCGAAACCTGGCCACCCGCCTGCGGAAAGGTCCGGGTTGGGTCCATGCATGATCCGGGCGAAGACTTTCTCGACGCGGAGATGACCGGAGGCAGGTTCATTGTTTTTCTCCGCCGAGGACAGGCGGTGGCGGCGATGGCGCCTTCTTCGACTCAAGCAGGATGCTCACGCTGCTGGCCAGGCCCCAGAGCAATCCTGCCAGGAACACCAGCATCCCCGTCAGCGCCCAGCGCAAGCGCAACCACAGTTCCTGGAAGTTGGCGGCTATGTCGTCCGGAGACTCCTGTACCTGCGACCCGGTGTTGAGGTACCAGACGATGAATCTCAAGCCAAACCAGAAGGTCAGCGTCACGCCGGCCACCGCCAGCAGCAACTGAAAATAACCCGACACGCGTCCGGCGACCAACGTCCCGCAGCCGGGCACCGCCAGGTTGGCCGTGAGGCAACCCCACGCCGTCGCCCGATCAAGCGGCCGGCGTTGGCCGAGTGCCAAAGAGATCTTCATAGGCGTGCATCAGCGAAGCCGTCGCAAACGGCACCGTGAACAGCGCGACCAGTTGTTGAGCCAACGACAGGGTAACGAACCCGCTTATCATTTTCATGATCTGTCCGAAGTTAAAGTTAAATTGGCCGCCGCTGTTGATGAGGATTGGAACCATGACTGAAACCATGTGGAAGAGCGAATAGCCCATGAACAGAACCAGTGGCAAATAGGCCACCACGAGCAGGCCAAAAATCTGGAACCAATATCGCGTGATGACTCTGCGGCTCGATTCCATCGCCGTCCAGAATTCCAGACGCCGGTCGGCAATCAGCGCCAGGCCGAACTTCCACGCCACGGCAAGATAAATGCCGGGCAAAATGCAAAGCAGCCCGCCGACGAACACCACCACCGAGCTCACAATGCCGGCCAACATGAATTGAACGAAATCCCGGCTGAACCCGGCGAAAAGGTCTCCGATGCCGGAAGGCTCCCCACGCACTCGCTTCAAAAAAATCAGGTAGAAACCGCCGTACAGAGCCCCGAAAATGACAAGATAGGCCAGCCCGCCGATGACCGGCACCAGTCCCAGTCCAAGCCGGATCAGCAGAAGCAGCAGGCTGGCGCCCAGGAACAGCGCAAGGTTGTTCAGAAGCAACCTCCAGCCCCGGCTCAGACACTCGCCGATATTCACTTCAACACCGCGCGCCAGAGCCGCGTTGGCAATGACGGCCGGGTCGGCGGACCCGACCAGCGGTGGCGCGGGAGATTTCGCGGCGAGGACCGCGGCGAATTCGGGGAACGACGACAGCGCCCTCCATTCGGCACTGCCTGCAGCCTGGACCAGCGTCTGGCCGTTGGCGCGGCCTTCGAGAATCCAGGTGTTGATTTGGTCGGATGTGACCGGGCCGTACTCTTTCCGGTCC
>QHPW01000182.1:891-4155 GCA_003219675.1 Verrucomicrobiota bacterium | reverse complement strand
TATCACCTCAACTGGAAACTTCGGCCCGGAAGCTGGGACCGATTTCAAGTGCCGCTGCCGTTCGCGCGTTGCGAAGTCACCATCGGCGAAGTCGTTCGCGTGCCGCGCGAGGCGAGCGAGACCGAGCGGGAGGATTTGCGCCGGAAGCTCGAACAGGCGCTGAGTGGGATTACGCGGGATTGATCATTCACGACTCGATTTGCCGCAGTAATCCCAGGTGGCGCGACCGTCGTACAGGACGAAGTTCATGCCGGAAAGCGTGCTGCGTTCCAAGGCTACCAGACCGGCTGGCACTTCCAGCCGCACCCACTGCCCCGCGCCCGGCAGCGCGCCCATGGGTTGCTGGCTTGCGGTGCCGTTGTCACCCCACGGGATCAGATTCTCACCCCAGTAAGCGGCATGCCTCCATGACGCGCCATCAAACCATTCGAGCATGAGTTCGCGGGGAGGATTGGCGGGATCCAAAAACACGTGCGCGATCAATGTGTCACCGGGACCAACGGTCAACGTCTCGGCGGCCTCGGCGAAATAATGATAGTGAATCCCGGGCGCTAGGTTGGACTGATGAGCCCGGACACCGTAAAAGGGTGGCGGGTTGTCACTGGCCCAATTCCATGCATCGCCTCCATCCGCGCCCGTCCAAGCCCCTGCGGGCACGTCGTCATTGACCCAGAGTGTTTCCGTTGCCGGCGGTGGATCGTTGTCCTTGATGAAGACGGTGGCGTTGCTCGGCGGGAGGATGTCATAGGGCCCATTCTTCAACGCGAGAATCACGGTCTTGGTTTCTTCGAAAACAGCGGCGTCAATCGGTGTGACCGTGACTGTCGCGAATGAAGCGCCCGCAGGGATGGTCACCGAACCCGGCAATGTTTCGTAATCCACCCCATTGATGGCGGTGCCGCTGAGCGTGTAATACACGGTGAATGGATATAGCGAAGTGTCGTAGTCGGCCTGACTGCGCGTGATAACAAATTCTCCGCGGGCAGGCCCGCTTTCCGAGGCCGTTTGCTGGATTGCGTAAGCACGCACTTGCCAGTTCCCGGATGGCAAATAGCCGTCCGATACAATCCGCGCCGTTGCATTGCTGAGTGAGCCGACGGTGTAAGTGAAGTCGGGACTCAGCGTGAGCACGACGGTCTCCTGATCTTCGGCCTGGTTGTCGGGAATCGGTATGATGCCGACCGTGGCATAAGATGCGCCAGCGGCAAAGGTCACTGAGCCGGGCAGTATTTGGTAGTCCAACCCGTTACTGGCCGTGCCACTGACCATGTAATGCGCTGTCAACGCCGCCCTGGTGTCACCGTTGCGCCAGAAAACGAATTCGGCCGTGTTTGGTGGACCGCTTTCCGAACCTGAATGTTCCGCTTCCCGGGCCAGGTCGTCGCCGGCTATTACCTGCACTGTCGGTGACGCCGTGTCCGCAAGGCCTGTGTTGGGGCCGAACGCGATGCCTGTCGGATTACCTGATCCGGAGGCAAAGGTGCTCCTTACGCCCTCCGGCGTGAATTCATAAATGTTGCCGCTGTTCAGGTCCGCATCAAAGAGGTCGCCCGCCCCGTCAAACGCCAGACCGTAAGGGGCGCTTAATCCAGAGGCAAAGATGCTTTGCGCACCGTCCGGTGTGATCTTGTAAATGGCGCCGCTGCCGGTGGCCGCCACAAAAAGATTGCCTCCGCCGTCAAAGGCCAGGCCCGCAGGGTTACCGATTCCACTGATGAACGTGCTCTGCGCGCCATCCGGTGTGAATTTGTAAATACTGCCGTTGCCGGATGCCACAAAGAGATTGCCTGCGCTGTCAAAGGCCAGACCAGACGGGGCACTCGACAGGGTGGCGAAGGTGGTCCGTGTGCCGTCCGGCGCGAATTGATAAATCCAGCCGATGTTACCTCTCAAATCCGGGACCGTCGAAAACAAATTGCTTGCGCTGTTAAAGGCCAGACCAATAAAGGCCGCACCGGAGGCAAATTCGCTCCGCGCGCCATCCGGCGTGAATTTGTATATTCTGCCGTCGCTAAGAGCGGCGACAAACAGATTGCCCGCGATATCAAAGGCCAGGCCATGAGGGCTGCGGCCTCCGGAACCAAAGGTGCTCTGCGCGCCATCGGTAGCGAATTCATAAATGTTGCCGCTGCTTAAATCCGCCACAAAGAGATTCTGCGCACGAGGGCCATTGTTCACCACGACAGTCACCGGACTGGAAATTCCTTGATTGCCCGCAGCATCGCGCGCGAGAGCCGTCAGCGTGTGTGTGCCCTGTGGCGTCGCCGTCGTATCCCAATTGAGGTTGTAAGGCGCGTTCGTAAGCTCCGGTCCGATGTTTGCGCCATCGAGTTGGAATTGTACGCCCACGACTCCCACGTCGTCCGACGCGTCCACCGACACCGTGACCGTGCCGGAAACCGTCGCGTTGTTCGTCGGCGCGGTGATGACAACGGTGGGCGCGTTGGTGTCCGCAGGAGGCGAATCGTTGTCCGCAATGGTGACGGTGGCGCTGCCTGACGCGCCGATGGTGTACGCTGAATTCGTCGAGAGGGTGAGGACGACCGTTTCATCTCCTTCGACTTCCGTGTCATCAATCGGCTGCACGCGAAGGTGGGTGGTGTACACCCCGAAGGGGAACGTCAGGGAGTTCGACAATGGCTCGTAGTCAACACCGTTGATCGCCGTGCCGCCCAGCGTGAAATAGACCGTTAGCGGGGCGCTCGTGCCGGAATAAGGGGAACGGTCGAACCGGAAATTCGTCCAACCCTCGCCGGGGCCGCTTTCAGAAGCTGCCCCCGAAGCCGACACGGACACCGTTGCCGGAATATCGTAATCGTTGTCGCGGATGAAAACGGTGCCGGTGTTGGGAGAGCCGACCTGGTAGTGCGGATCAGGCCGCAGAGTCAGTGTCACGGTTTCGGTGCCTTCCACTTCCGCGTCTTCCAACGGGTGGATCGAAACGCCGATGCCGTATAGGGAACCAGCCGGTAAGGTGACCGATTCGGGTATTGTTTGGTAATCCACTCCGTTGCTGGCCGTGCCGCCGACCGTGTAATAGACGGTCAAATCCCTGTTCGTGCCGCCATCGCGCCAAATGAAGAACGAGATATCGCTAGGCCTGTCCTGGCCGCCAGGCTCCCACCCCTGACTGGGGTAGTTGCTCACCAGATGCGCCGTGGGCAGTGGCGGCGCGGCGGTGCTGGGAGCAAAGGCCATGAAGGTCGGACGGTTCAACCCGGTGGCAAACGTGCTTCGCGCGCCATCGGGTGTGAATTTGTAGAT
>QHPW01000182.1:0-824 GCA_003219675.1 Verrucomicrobiota bacterium | reverse complement strand
CTGTCGATGCCCGCAACGTAGCGAGAGGGGCTGTTGGTCGGGATGGCCGGGTCCGCCACAAGGAGATTGCCCGCGCTGTCAAAGGCCAGACCGAAAGGAGCAATTTGTTCCTGGTAAAAAACGCTCTGGGTTCCGTCCGGCGTGAATTCAACAATCCGGCCAGAGTGGGTATAGTAATAGACGTCTCCCACAAAGAGATGACCCGCGCCGTTAACATCAAAAGAAACAGGATCGTCGTACCCGATGGTCCAGGTGGCAAGGGTGCTCCGCGTGCCGTCCGGAGTGAATTTGTAAATGTGCGCGTTACCGTCCCCGGTAAAAAGATCGCCCGCTGAATCGATAGCCAGAGCGCCACTGCCGCCGGAAGCAAATGTACTCCGGGTCCCATCCGGAGCAAATTTGTAGATGTCACCGGCCGCCACGAAGAGGTTGCCCGCCTGATCGAAGGCCAGACCCCCGCTCAACCCGGCGGCAAACGTGCTCCGAGTTCCGTCCGGAGCGAATTGATAAATGGCGCCGCTGCCAGAACCATCCGACACAAAGAGATTCCCCGCGTGGATGGTGGGATCAGTCGTTACCGGATCATTGTCCGCAATCGTGACGGTGGCGTTGTTGGGCGTGCCGATGCTGTAGGCTTCGCGGGCATAATCGGGATACAGCGTGAGCACTACGGTCTCGGCTTGTTCTGGCTCACTATCATCAATCGGTATGACCGTCACCGCGACGGACGTTTCAGCCGCAGGAATAATTGTCGAGTAGGGCAGCGGTTGGCCGTCCGTCCTCGGCACGGTTTGGTAATCCGTCCCGTTGAGGGCCGTCCCGCC
>QHPW01000180.1:7809-13239 GCA_003219675.1 Verrucomicrobiota bacterium | reverse complement strand
CACCTACGATGCCGCTGGCCGCCTGGCGGTCGTGACGTTAAATGGATCGTCAGGTGCCGTTTGCGACTATGACAGCAACGGCAATCGTTTGAGTGTCGTCAGCGACGGCACGACCCGTAACGCTGCTCACGACGACCAGGACCGGCTGCTCTCGCTCGGCGCCACGACGTACACCTGGACTGCGAACGGAGAACTCGAAACCAAAACGGCCAACGGGCAAACGACGAGTTACGACTATGACGTGTTCGGCAACCTGCTCCGCGTTGGTCTTCCGAACGGCACGGCCATCGAGTATCTCGTTGACGGCCGCAACCGACGGGTTGGTAAAAAAGTCAACGGCACATTGGTTCAAGGTTTCTTGTACGAAAGCGCCCTCCGCCCCATCGCGGAATTGGATGGGACCGGCAACGTGGTGAGTGAATTTGTGTATGGCACGCGCGAGAACGTGCCGGAATATTTAATCAAAGGCGGCCAAACTTATCGCCTCATTTGTGATCACCTGGGCAGCCCGCGCCTCGTCGTCAACGTCGCCAACGGCCAGATCGTTCAACGGATGGATTACGATGCGTTCGGCCAGGTCCTCGCCGACACCTCCCCCGGTTTCCAACCGTTTGGTTTTGCCGGAGGGCTTTATGATCGTGACACCAGGCTCGTGCGTTTCGGTGCGCGGGATTATGACGCGGAGATGGGCAGATGGTCCGCGAAGGATCCCATCCTGTTCGCGGCCGGCGATCCGAATCTTTATGGCTACGTGGGGAACGACCCGGTGAATTTCACCGATGCTAGCGGATTACAGGACTCGTCCAGCGGCCCGTCTGCGCAGGGACCGATAGTACGGAAGGTAAACGAGTTGCGAAAGAAGCTTGAAAAATCCCCTATCCAGCCCGGTCCACAACCCGATCCTTGCCAAGAATTTAATAAAAAGCAGGCCGAAGAGAAAGGATTGCAGCCGCCAACCGGGCCAGGCGGAATGAAATTCGGTTTTTCGCTTACCTTTTCATTCTAGGGAACGAGGAGGAGGTGGGCTGACTGGGTACAGGGATGACGGGCAACAGGAATCGAAGCCGAGGACAGCGAATGAAACTCCTATGAAGCTCTTCAGTCGAGTCATCCTTTTGGTGATCTTGGTCTGCGATCTCACATTGGCCACCGCGCAGGAATCCCGCATCTCTGGAAGCCTTCTGACTCGGGAGACGTGGACGGGTCCTGTCAACGGCTCCGTCACTTACACCTATGACAATGACCTAGCTATCACGTCGCGCCGCATCAATGCCCGCGCGGCGGTCGCCTTTTCCTATGATGCGGACAAGTTGCTGACCCGCGCCGCGGACCTGACGATCACACGGAATCCTCAGAATGGTCTGATCACCGGCAAGGCCATTGGCACCGTCACTGAATCCTGGGCCTACAACGAATTCGCCGAACCCACCAATTACAGCTCCGCTTTTGGCACAACACCGCTCTACACACTTCAGCTTATCCGCGACGCCATCGGCAGGGTTATTGCCAGGACCGAAACGATTGGCGGAGTGACCAGCGAATATACTTATACCTACGATGCCGCCGGTCGCCGGTCGGTCGTGACGTTAAATGGATCGTCAGGTGCCGGTTACGACTATGACAGCAACGGGAATCGTTTGAGTGTCGTCAGCGGCGGCGCGACCCGCAACGGTGTCGACACTTCGACGGCTCAAATCAAACAACTTGGAAAAGATCATTAAACCGCAAACTCAGAAAGGAGAATGACGTGAACACAAAACGAATCGTCCTGCTCGTGTGGCTCTGTGTCTCAACTCTCAACCCTCAACTCTCGACCGCGTTTGCCCAAGGCACCGCTTTCATGTATCAAGGCCGGCTGACCGACAACGGCGCGCCAGCCGATGGAAATTACGAGCTACGCTTCGCCATTTACGACGCGACGGCGGCGGGCAACGCGGTCGGTTCGCCAATCACCAACTCACCCGTCGCCGTTGCTGAAGGAGTTTTCACGACGACGTTGGATTTCGGGGCCAATGTGTTCAACGGGCAAGCGCGGTGGCTGGAGATCGCCGTGCGCACCACCGGCAGTTCAGGCGCCTTCACCCCCCTGAACCCACGCCAGCCGCTGAGCGCCGCGCCGTATGCGCTCTACGCGCTGACACCCGCTGGACCCGCAGGGCCACAAGGACCAACCGGCCCACAAGGATTAACTGGCGCTCAAGGGCCGGCTGGTCCACAAGGCCCTGTCGGCGTGACGGGTCCTCAAGGCCCAACCGGTTCCGTTGGTGCTCAAGGGCCGCAAGGTCCCACCGGCGCGATCGGTTCCGCGGGTGCGCAGGGTCCCAAAGGCTTGAACTGGCTCGGCGCTTGGAGTAGCGCGTCCAATTACGCCGCGGATGACGCGGTCTTTTTCGACGGTTCAGCCTGGGCAGCGAAACGGGCGAACAATAACGTGTCTCCGACACAAGGCGCGGACTGGACCGTGCTGGCTCAACAAGGCGCAACCGGTCCAACCGGCATTCAAGGCCCTGTTGGTCTGCAAGGCCCCATTGGAGTGACAGGTGCGACTGGGCCCCAAGGCGCTGTCGGCGCGACCGGGCCGCAAGGTGCAACCGGTCCTCAAGGCCCGCAAGGTCCGGTTGGCCCGCAGGGCGCGCCCGGCTCCGCCGATGCGTGGTCGCGCACAGGTAACGCGGGGACGAGTCCGGGCATGAATTTCCTGGGCACGACGGACAATCAGCGGCTGGAACTGCGGGTCAACAACACGCGGGCTCTGCGCCTGGAGCCAACGGCCAATGACGCCAACCATTCCGGCATCGTGAACGTGATTGGCGGTTCGCCGTTGAATTTCGTGGCGCCGGGAGTTTATGGCGCGATGATCGCTGGCGGCGGCGCGGGCGACTATTTCGGGAATTTATTCACGAATCGCGTCACTGCTGATTTTGGGACCGTGGGCGGCGGCGCTCAAAACAACGCCAGCGGCACATATGCGACGGTGAGTGGCGGTTCGCTTAACTCAAGCAGTGGCTTTGTAGCAACGGTGGGCGGCGGCTATGGCAACACCAGCAGCGGCACTCAAGCGACAGTGCCGGGCGGATACGGAAATAGCGCCGTTGGCGGTTGGAGCTTCGCCGCTGGCCATCAGGCCAAAGCGAATCACGTTGGCGCGTTCGTCTGGGCTGATACTCAGAACGCCGATTTCTCCTCGACGGCCGACAACCAGTTCAGCATCCGCGCGGCGGGCGGCGTGCGGCTGAATGATGACACCAGCATGTCCTTTGGCGCGAGGACACGCCAGATGCTCAGCCTGTTCGCCGAAGCGTACGGGATCGGGGTTCAAAGCTATCGCATGTACTTTCGTGCCGATGGCCCCGCTGGTTTTGCCTGGTTTGTCGGCGGCAGCCATAGCGATTCGACAGATGATCCCGGGCCAGGCGGCACGGAAGTGATGAAGCTGGAGGCCAATGGCAACTTGAGCATTCGCGGCGTTCTTGCACAAAATGTTCTGCTGACGAGCGACCGCAACGTCAAAGCAGGCTTCGAATCGGTCGATCCCAAGTCCATTCTGGAGAAGGTTTCAGCCCTCCCAATCACTCGCTGGCACTACACGAACGACACAGCTACGGCGCATCTGGGTCCGGTTGCCCAGGATTTTCGCGAAGCGTTCGGTCTCGGTCCGGACGACAAGCACATCGCCACCGTGGACGCCGACGGCGTGGCGCTGGCGGCGATCCAGGGGTTGAACCAGAAGCTCGAACAGAAGGAAACGGAGATCACGGAGTTGAAACTACGGCTGGAAAAACTGGAACAGAGTATGAACCAGAAAAACGGAGGTGCGAAATGAAAAGCTGGCGGCAAAATCCTAAATCCGAATGGCGAAACCCGAAAGAAGCCCGAAGACCGAATGTCGTGGTACGACGATCGGGCTTTGGAATTCGTTATTCTTTTGTCATTCGTCATTCGTTACTCGTCATTGCTTGTTGCGCTGCGCTTTTTCAGGCGCCCCGCTCAGCAAAGGCGCAGAGCTACTCCATTGACTGGTTCACCATTGATGGCGGCGGGGGCACGAGCAGCGGCGGCGTGTATGCCGTCAGAGGCACCATCGGTCAGCCAGACGCCGGCACGCTCAGCGGCGGCAGTTACACACTTGAAAGCGGCTTCTGGCCCGGCATCGTGGTGCCTGCAACCGGTGAGGCGCCGACTATGTTCATTCAATTCTCCGGCAACAACGTGGTCATTTCATGGTCGCCTGCCACGCCGGGATTCACACTGGAAGAAAAGGACAGCTTGTCTTTGCCTTCCTGGTTGCCAGCGCCGAGCGGCAATCCCACGCCACCTATCCCAGCCGCAAGCAGCGCAAAATTCTATCGCTTGCACAAGCCGTAGCGGCGAAGGAACGAATTCTCACGCTGCAGCAGCAGGTGCGATTGGTTCGAGACGCGCGGGTGAAGAGTATCCTTGCCTCGCGTTCACCTTGGTGACCCGCGCCGGGATCTGACTATTGCACGTAATCCTCAGAATGGTCTGATCATCGGCAAAACCATTGGCAACGTCACCGAGTCATGGGCCTACAACGAGTTCGCCGAACCCGCCAATTACAGCGCCGCTTTTGGCACAACGCCGCTCTACATACTTCAGTTTACCCGCGACGCCCTCCGCAGGGTCATTGCCAGGACCGAAACGATTGGCGGAGTGACCAGCGAATATACTTATACCTACGCTGCCGCCGATCGGCTCACTGTCGTGACTGTGAATGGTTCCACCAGGGCCATCTACAGTTACGACGCCAACGACAATCGCCTGAGCGTTGACAGTGATGGCGAACTCCGTGGCGCCACATATGACGACCAGGACCGCCTGCTCTCACTCGGCGCGGCAATCTACAGTTACACGGCGAACGGAGAACTCGCGACGAAAACCATCAATGATCAAACGACGCGCTACGAATACGATGTATTTGGCAACTTGCTTCGCGTCGTTCTTCCGGCCGGAACCACGATCGAATATTTGATAGACGGCCGAAACCGCCGCTTAGGAAAGAAAATCAACAACACGCTCGTGCAGAGCTTCTTGTATCAAGGCTCGCTCCGCCCCGTCCCCGAATTGGATGAGGCCGGCAATGTCGCAAGTGAGTTCGTCTATGGCACTCGCGAGAACGCGCCGGAATACCTAATCAAAGGCGTCCCTTCGCGCGATTCGCGGATGACAATCATTCCTCGCTCTGGCTGAGCCGCGCCAACACGCTGAAATCCTCCAGCGTGGTCGTGTCGCCTTTGATCTCGGTGCCGGCGGCGATTTGCTTGAGCAATCGGCGCATGATTTTTCCGGAACGCGTCTTGGGCAGCGCCTCGGCGAACCGGATGTCGTCCGGCTTGGCCACCGACCCGATCTCCTTCGCGACGTGCTGCCGTAGTTCATCGCGTATGGCGTGGTCTGGTTTTACGCCGCTTT
>QHPW01000180.1:0-7659 GCA_003219675.1 Verrucomicrobiota bacterium | reverse complement strand
TAGGCCCCTTTGACTTCGCTCCAGTAGATTTCCTTGTAACGCCGCGGATCACCCCAAATTCCGCGCAACATGTTCGGCCACGGCTTGCGGATGACGAGCTTGCCGCCGCTCTTGGCCGGAACTTTGTTCCCCTTGTCGTCCACCACCGCGGGCAACACGCCAAAGAACGGCAGCGTCGCCGAACCCGGCTTGGTTGGAATCGCGCCCGGCAGCGGAGTAATCAAGATGCCGCCGGTCTCGGTTTGCCACCAGGTGTCAACAATCGGACAGCGTTTGCCGCCGATGACTTCGTGATACCAAATCCAGGCTTCGGGATTGATCGGTTCGCCGACCGTGCCGAGCAAACGCAGCGAACTCAAGTCGTGTTTCTTCGGCCATTCAACGCCCCACTTCATAAATGCGCGAATGGCCGTCGGCGCCGTGTAAAGAACGCTCACGCCGTACTTGGCCACGATGCGCCAGAAACGGTCCGGCTCCGGCCAGTTCGGCGCCCCTTCATACATCAGGCTGGTCGCGCCGTTGGCAAGCGGCCCATAAACCACGTAACTGTGGCCCGTCACCCACCCGACATCGGCGGTGCACCAGTAAACGTCGGTATCCTGAATGTCGAACACGTATTTGTGCGTGAGCTTCGCGCCGAGAAGATAGCCCGCCGTCGTGTGAAGAATCCCTTTGGGTTTGCCGGTCGAACCGCTGGTGTAGAGAATGAACAGCGGCGCTTCGCTGTCCAGTTTCTCCGCCGGGCACTCCGCATCCACATAGTCCAATTCGCGATGCCACCAGACATCGCGCCCTTCAGTGAGGTGCACCTCGTTGTTCGCGCGCCGGAGCACGACTACTTTTTCGACCGTCTTCGCCAGAAGAATGTCCTGCGCGTCCCTCAGCGTGAGCGCCTCGTCCACATTCTTTTTCAACTGCACCACGGACCCGCGCCGGAACCCGCCATCCGCCGTGATCACGAGTTTCGCCTGTGAATCACAAATGCGGTCGGCGACGGATTGCGCGCTGAACCCGCCGAAGACGACGGAGTGAACCGCGCCGATGCGCGCGCACCATCGGCAGATAAAGGATCGCCCGGTCCCCTCTCTTGAGCCCGTTGCGCTTGAGCACGTTGGCGAAACGGCAAACTTCGCGGTGCAGTTGCTTGTAAGTCAGCACGCGTTCCTCGTCCGGCTTTCCGTCGGTCGCCGGCTCGCCCTCCCAAATCAATGCGGCCTTGTTGGCTGTCGGCGTGTCGAGCCATTTGTCGAGGCAGTTGTAGCTGAGGTTGAGCCGGCCGCCGATAAACCATTTCGCAAACGGTTCCTTCCATTGCAGCACCTTCTTCCACGGCTTGAACCAGACGAGTTCATTCTTCGCCTGTTTGGCCCAGAACCGGTCCGGGGATTTGATCGATTCGTTGTAAAGCTTGCGGTACTGAGCCAGGGATTTGATGTGGGCGCGTTTGGAAAACTCTTTGGGCGGTTGGAAAACCCGCGCTTCGTGCAGAACAGAAGTGATGGCTGTCGGCTTGCTGTCGTCGCTCATAAAACGTAAATGGATTTCCGCGGCCATCTTATTGCCCGACGACTCTGCGTCAACCTTGAAGCCCGCCTACGTGTCCGAAGAATTCCGAAGAATGCCCCGGTCATTTTGTCGGTAAAACCGCGCTCGGCTCGCTATACCCGGGTGGGGCGAGACTCCGTCGAGCCCTGATCTCACAACGACAGCAATTAGGGCTCGACGGAGTCTCGCCCCACCGTTCACGGCCCGATCGTGGGAACTCTCCATGAACCCTAATAATCTATTGGACAAATTCGTGTTGCATATGCAACACAAATTTGTCCAGGTCGGTTCGTGGTCCCGATGCGCGATTCTGGAATCGTGGAGGCTCATGAACCGGATCGCGCACGGTCCAGTCCGCAGCGGCCACGAACCCTGAAGTTCGTAGCAGCCGAGGTAAGGGAGGCTCATTCTTTTTCGAGCGCCTACACGAAGGCCAGAACCCATCTCATAAACAGTGATCGGGCATCGCTCGTGAGCCGGAGCAAGTCAGGGTTTTGCGCGCAGGCTGCTTAACTTTTGCCTGAGCCGATCGTCGAAATCCGAGTCGTCCTGGTAGAAATAAGCGATGCGGCTTCCATCCGCACTCCAGGAGTGAAGGTAAAACATCTGCTCGAATTTGTTCCAGCTGGTCGAGCCGTCCATGAACACTTGATTTCCGCCGGCGGGAAGCCTGGAGCTCGCTTTGGGATGCGGGGGCATATGGTCGTAGATATAATCGCGGGTAACTCCCTTAACGCCGCCCCAGGCGCCGTCAATCTTCATGACCGCGTCGGCGGCCAAAACCCACGTCGGCCTTGCCAAGGAAACTTTGACCGGACTGCGCGAAGGGAACGTGCCGGCGGGATTGATCCAGTTGGTGATGCCGCCGAAAAACTGGTAACCGATGACCCATTGGTCGTACGACTGCTCGAAGACGGGCAATACCGGACGGTTCGGGCAGGTCCAAATGGAGGCGGTGTTGGAATTGACGATCAAACCGACGGTGGCTGCAGCCGCTCGTTCGGGTGGATTGAGCGCGATTTGAACCGAGCCGGCACGCGCCGAGAGCATCTTGTCCTCGTAATCTCCGGAGTAAATCGTCATGCCAATGACGATCTGCCGCAGATTGCTGAGGCACTTGGCGCGCCGTCCGCTTTCCTTGGCGCGGCTCAGCGCCGGCAGGAGCAAGCCCGCCAGAATCGCGATAATCGCGATGACCACCAGCAATTCGATGAGCGTAAATCCAAGGTCCGTTCCGCCGGTTATCGGGGACGAACTCCCGGCCGCATCCGACCCATTGCCGGTCTTTTTCACCTGCGCCTCTGAATTTGTTCGCGCTCGAATAGGCATGCTGTCCCGGTTGTAATTCGTTCACGGCCCGAAAACAATCCGGTAAAAGCCTGTGGCCTGGCCGCTGAGATCTGGATTGCAAAAAATAAGCCCCTGCTCCCCGATTATGTCAAACCGTTTTCTGCGTCTTTCTTTCGACCAGTTTCAGCCGGGCCATGCAAGTTTAGCGCAGCCAAGCCGCAGCCAAAGAGTAGTGGCACGGACGTCTCGCCCGTAAATTGTCGGGGCTGTCGCGGACCAGAAACACACCGGCGAGACGCCCGTGCCACTGCGCAGCGCGAAAATTTGCGCAAGCTGCGAAAACTTCCGGGTATATTATCCTTTGAAAGTTGTCGGCCACCTTTCTATGCTGCGCGCGTGACGGCAGCCGGACCAATCGAAATCAACGCCTCCACCCGCTACTGCGCGGTGCTTGGCCATCCCATCAACCATTCCGCCTCGCCCGCCATGCAAAACGCCGGCATCGCCGCGCTCGGCCTGAACTGGCGGTATCTCGCCCTGGACGTGCGCCCGGACACCCTGCGCGCGGCCATCGACGGGGCAAAGGCGATGAGGTTCATCGGCCTCAATCTCACCGTGCCGCACAAACGGCTCGCGTTGAAATTCGTGGATGACCTCGACGCATCGGCGGAAACCTGGGGCGCCGTCAACACCATCCGCTTTGAAGCGCGCGACGCCCGCGGAGAATGGCAGCCGCTCGGCGGTTTTTCCGGGGACGACCCCGAGGAAATCCGTGCCAGGGGTTTCAACACCGATGGCGATGCCATCGCCCGCGCGCTGCGTGAAGACCTCGACCTGCGACTCTTGCGCGGCGCCGGCGTTCTGTTGCTCGGCGCGGGCGGCGCGGGTCATGTCGCGGCGTTGAAACTCGCGTCCGAAGGTGTCGGTTCTTTGTTCCTGGTGAATCGCACGATGCAGAAAGCGGAAGAGATCGCCGCCGAAATCCGCCGACGTTTTCCACGGCAGGAGGTGGTGGTGGGCTACCCGGCGAATTCCGTGGATTTCATGATCAACGCGACTTCGCTCGGCCTGAGACCGGAAGACCCTTTCCCTTTCGATCCGAAACAATTCCGGCTTCAACAAGCGCGCGCGGTTTACGACATGATTTATCGGCCTGCTGAAACGCCGCTGCTCAGAGCCGCGAAAGCCGCCGGTTGCCGCACCGCCAACGGCACCGGCATGTTGCTCCATCAGGGCGCGAAGGCGCTGGAGATCTGGTCTGGAAAAACCGCGCCGCTCGAGGTGATGCGCCACGCGCTGGAGCAGGAGGTTGATGGAAAATGAAACGCCGGCGCGCAGCGACGAATCGTTTCAGCCGGCCTAGAGCGGCCGTGGCCGTTTTCATTCCGCACTCCGCGTTCCGCGTTTCGCACTTCTTATGACCAATCCCCCGCCCTGGCAGCTGGTCCCATTTCATTTTTGGTCCGTTTTGTTTTTCACCTTCGGCAGCATCGTGGGCAGTTTCCTCAACGTGTGCATTCACCGCATGCCGCGCGGAGAAAGCATCGTCACCCCGCCGTCGCATTGTCCTCAGTGCAATTATTCCATCCCGTGGCATCTCAACATCCCGCTGGTCACCTGGCTGATGCTCGGAGGTAGATGCAAAAATTGCGGCGCGTCGATTTCAGTTCGCTATTTTCTGGTCGAACTCCTGACGGCGGTTTTATTTTTAAGCTGCTGGCTGGCGTTCGGGCGGCGATTACCGGCGCTGGCGCCGGTCTATTGCCTGGTGCTGGCCGGATTCATCGTGGCCACGTTCATCGATATCGAGCATTTCATCATCCCGGATGAGATCACGCTGGGCGGAATCGCCGCCGGCTTTGTCTGCTCGTTTTTAGTGCCCCCGCTGCAGAACGGAGCTCAGACGGCCGCGCTTTCGCTGGAACGTTGTTTTGAGGGCGTGATCGTCGGCGCCGGACTGGTGTACGGCATTCTGCGGCTGGGCAAACTGCTGTACGGCCGACAAAGATTCGAACGCGCGCCCGGGAGCAAAGTTTTTTTCACCGAGACAACCGTGAAGTTGCCGGACAAGGAAATTCCTTACGAGGACATCTTTTATCGCAAATCCGACACCATTGTGCTGGAGGCCAAAACCGTCGAGATGGTTGACCGCTGTTACAACCGGGTCCCCTTGCGGCTGTCGCCCGCCAGACTGCGCGTCGGCGACGAGACCTTCAACCCTGAGGAGGTGCAGCACCTCGAAGTCGTGACCGATGAAATCGTCGTGCCGCGCGAAGCCATGGGCCTGGGCGACGTCAAATTCATGGCGGCCATCGGCGCATTTCTTGGGTGGCAGGCGGTGATTTTTACACTGATGCTCAGCTCGATCATTGGGGCGACCTACGGGCTGAGTATGATCGCGCTCAGGAAACACGAGTGGTCCGGACGGCTCTACTTCGGACCGTTCATCGCGCTGGCCGCAACAATCTGGATTTTCGGCGGCGACCAGATCGCGCGCTGGTGGTTGAACCACTGATGGGTCCCTCGCCGATCATTCGCACTGCGCCTTGTGCCGCAACGCGTGATCCACCAGCACCAGCGCGGTCATCGCTTCGACCATCGGGACGGCCCGCGGCAGCACACACGGATCGTGTCGTCCGCGCGCTTTCAGGATCGTGTTCTTGAGATCGACGTCCACGGTTTCCTGCTCCACCATCACGGTGGCGACCGGCTTGAACGCGACGCGAAAATAGATGGTTTGCCCGTTGGAGATGCCCCCTTGAATGCCGCCGGAACGATTGCGGGTCGTGTAGACCTTCCCGCGCTTCGACCGAAAGGGATCGTTGTGTTCCAGGCCGGTCAGCAGAATGCCGTCGAATCCGGAGCCGATATCGAAGCCTTTCGAGGCGGGCAGACTGAGCATCGCTTTGGCCAGGTCCGCTTCAAGGCGATCGAACACCGGCTCACCCCAGCCGGCCGGCACGCCACGCGCCACGCCCAGGACAATGCCGCCGACCGTATTCCCCGCTTTGCGCATCCGTTCGATGAGCCGGATCATTTTTTCGGCGGCGACGGCGTCCGGGCAACGGACGATGTTCGCCTCGACGTCCTTCAGTTTGACCGTTTCCGGGTCAACCCTGGCGGTGAGATGCTGGATCTGTTGCACCCAGGCCAGCACTTCGACACCATGGCGTTGACGCAGGATTTTTTTGGCGACCGCGCCGGCGGCAACGCGCCCGATGGTCTCGCGGGCGCTGGTCCTTCCCCCGCCTTGCCAGTTGCGAATGCCGAATTTGACCTGATAAGTGTAGTCGCCGTGGGACGGTCGAAATTTCCTCGCCATCTCGGAGTAAGCTTCGGGTCGCGCGTCCTCGTTCCTGACCCACATGGAAATCGGGGTGCCGAGGGTTTTACCTCCGAAGGTGCCCGAGAGAATTTGAACCGTGTCACTCTCTTTGCGCGGGGAAACGATTTTCGACTGGCCCGGACGGCGACGATCCAGATCGGGCTGGATGTCGCCCTCCGTCAGGGCCAACCGGGGTGGACAACCATCAACGACGACGCCAACGCCGCCGCCGTGCGACTCGCCCCAGGTGGTGACGCGGAACACCTGGCCGAACGTGTTTGCCATGCGCAGAGAGTGCGGGAAAAAAGGCGCGAGGTCAAATTCGCAACGGACCGATTGGGTGCGCCTCGAGGAGTCAAGGGGTTCCGGATTGGATGAAGCGGCGGGCTTGCCTCATCCTGGTCCGCCGCCTCTGTCAAAAACACAACGCGCATCCTTCAAAATCTGGATTCTGGCCACGTCATCCAGGCGAAACGTCATTTCCACGCCGGTCTCAATGTTCGTTGCGTTCAGGCAACGGATCGCCCAAATCACGGTTGTGTCGAAAGTGCCGTTGTCCCGGGTGCGGGAAGCGGATTTGATTTCAAGATCATACATCTCCCCGTCCACAAACGAGACCCGCACCGCCTGGCCTTCCAGTTCCGAGAGAAGGTGGCTCAGATCCTCACGGGCTGACATGGGGTGCTCCTTGAAAACCGCCGAGGACCAGCCAACCCTGATTGGAACAACAAACACAAAATATCTCTCGCCGTGCGGACATGCCGATGAATGGTTCGCGCAAATCGTGCGTTGTCGGGCTACTCGGAAACGGGAACAATTGAGGTGAGAAAATGACAGGTTCAACAACTTCGTCAATGGCAAGTTATCCACGCGGTACTGTGAACAGCTTGTGAGCAACTCCAGGTCACTCGCGTTCGACGGTCTGCGCCATCCATACACTGTTGGATTTTGTTCCCCGGAAGCGAGCCTGGTCGTACTCGCCATGGTCCGCGAGGATCCGGGCGTAGCGACTTCCGCTTTTTGCCCTGAACTCAAGAGCATCTCTGAGGGCCACAAATGACCCGACAACAATTGAACCTTCCACGACAACGAACGTTTGCTTGCGAATTTTCTTCATGCACGGACCACGGGTTTCTGGGCCTGCGCGCGCATTGACGCGGTGCGGCCCCAGGGGACCAGCCGCACCGCGCCCTTACAACTCCATCTGCACGCCTCTCAGGGCTGAGTCTGTCGCAGATGTCAAATTCGTCACCAGCACCGCCGATGCCAATCACACAAGTGATAACCGGCTATCCCCGGCAGGTAATCACTTGACCGGGGGAGAACGTGGGTAAGGCGCTCGAAGCCAATCTGCAGCGGCGCAAAGAAGGCAGTGCGGCTGCTGCGCCGCACTGCGACCCAACCAGACTTTCACGTCTCCTCCTTCAGGTTAGTCAGACCAGATGCCTCGGTCTCGATGCAGATCGAATGCCAATGAATTCCAAACCGCAGGCGGTGGT
>QHPW01000179.1:3336-24845 GCA_003219675.1 Verrucomicrobiota bacterium | reverse complement strand
TTTTGCCACCGCGCATTGGGACCATGAACTGGATCGTCCTCGTCGTCGTCCTCGTCCTCGAAAAACGAGTCGGCCAGTCGAGGACGAGGACGAGAATGAGGACGAGGACGAAGGGACGGTTCATGCGTAGCGCGGAGAAGAGCATGGTTGTAATTTCAGTGTAACAGCCGCGCTTGCTTGATAAATTTCAGAATGGCTTTGGCGGTCGGGTCGTCGTCCTGCGCCAGAGAGATCATTTCCGATATATGATTTTCGCGCGCGACGAAAACCAGTTCGGCGGCCACTTTTGCCTTTTGCAGGGCGGCGTGAAACACGCGCGCCTGGACCGGCAACGTCGGGTAATCCCATTGGCAGTAGGAGATCAGAAACGGCGGCGCGAGGCCGTTGACGTGAAACAAAGGCGAGGCATCTCGACGAACTTGTTTGTCCTTACCGAAAACAGACGACTCGCTGTCGCCTTCAGCCAGATCGTAAACTCCGCTGAGCGCGATGGCGCCGCGGATTTGTTTCGGCGAGAGCCGGTGTGTTTTCAAATAATGATCATCCAGAGCAAGCAACGCGGCGAGATGGCCGCCGGCAGAGTGCCCGCCCACGTAAATGCGGTTTGTGTCGCCGCCATACTCGGCGACGTGTCGCGCGACCCACGCAAAGGCAGCGGCGACATCTTCAATTTGCGCCGGATGCGGGTTCCTGGGCGCGAGTCGGTAGCTCGGCACGACGGTCAAAACGCCTTCCTTGGCGAACCGATTGCCCAAGGGCAGATATTGCCAACGATCGCCGGATCGCCACGCGCCGCCGTGAATGAAAAAGAAGACCGGCGCGGGCTTCTTATCTTTCGGCAGATATAAATCGAGCCTGTGCTTGTTCGCATCAGCCGATTCGTCCGGCGTGTAGTCGATGTCCTTTTTGACTTCGACGTTTGGAGAAGTTTCGCGCGAGGGGAGGCGCAAGTCGGACAGCGAGGGTGGTTTGAGATAAACCGGGTTCGAGTAAATCCAGGGGCGTTCCTCGCCATCGACGCTGAGCCAGGCTTCGAGGCGGTAAGGGCCGGGGTCGCTCGGCACAAACGTGAGGTTCGTGCCGACGGTTTCTTTAACAATCGCGCCGTGGTGAATCAGCTTCAGTTTCGCGGGCAGCGGCGTGAGACCCACGACGCGGGTGCCACCGGTCATCACGGCTGGGTCGCCCATCGGGAATACGCCAAGACGATTGATTGCGCCAAAGGCGAAGCCGGTGGGATCGCAGAGCCAGTCGTGCGAAACATAAACGTGACCTTCGCGCAAAGCCCGGCGGATTTCCGGTTCGGTCAACTCGCGCGCCAAAATGTGAGTGCAAAGGTTCCGAAAGCTCACTTCATACGGGTCGAAGGTGCTGCCCTGAAAAATCTGGTTCTGGTGCGCGTCGTTGGCCCCAATGCCGGTGAAGGGATGCGTCGCAAGTTCGCGGTCCCATTTCGCAAGGATTTCCGGATGATAATCGGTGCCGGCGGCGAAAAATTCGTCCGGATAAGCTTTGAAATTCGCGATCAGCTTCCGCCATCGATCCGGATCTTTTGCCGCCGACTGCAGATACTCTTGAAGACTCGTGTCGAGTTTGGCATCGGTGTGCCGGTTGCAGATTTCCATCCCGTCGAAACCCTCCATCGATGCGTCGTAGCGTTCCTCGATGTGGGATAGAAAACGGAGTTCGCCGTCCGGGAGCGGAACGCGATGGGCGTCGAAATTGGGGAACCGCAGCAAGCCCGCGCCGCCATTTTCCTCGCCGGCAAAGAACAGAACGCCGTCGCGCACTCCGTGCCAGGTCTCGGTCTTCGGCCCGCCGTGGTCGCGTGCACGTGCATCACGGCGCGAATATCCTCATAGACGCCGAGGTCGGGCAACGGTTGGCGGGCGCGGGCGAAACCGAGGCGGGCTTCGCGCACGGCGTGGAGATGCAGCGTTTCAAGCCGTTGAGGCGCGGTCAGCCTGCCGCCGGACGTCTCGGCGGCCGGCGCCCGGATCAGGATGAGGCAGGACACGAGTATGCCGAAGGCGGATTTCACACGCGCCAGTTTAGCCACAACTTGCCGCTTTTGGAACAGAAGGAATCGGGGCGGGGTTCAGTTGTCGGTATTTCACAGATTTTGGCAGTGTCCTAATCCGCTTCAGGTGGGTCCGCCGCTGCCGCGGCGCACGGCGGTGCCGCAGCACCGCCGCCACCAAACCAGGACACGACCCAGATTTTGGGAGTGCCCTAATTTGGTTGTAGCGGCGGTCTGTGACCGCCGAAAACGGCGCTCATAGAGCGCCGCTACAGTTTAGATTTGAAATTAAGGCACTATCCAGATTTTCGCGAACTTGCGGAGGGCGACTCCGGTCTGTAAGTTGCTGGCAATCCTATCCTTGATGCGACGTATGATTGTTCGCGCGTGGCGCATGGCGTGCGTGTTGTTTCTGGCAGTTCCGGCCCCGAGCAGCGCGGATGTGCTTGTTTCCGAGTTCATGGCCATCAACAACACCACGCTGTGGGACCAGGACGGGCAGTACTCGGACTGGATCGAGATTTACAATTCGGGCGCCGACACGGTGAGCCTCGATGGCTGGTTTCTGACCGACGACTCCGCCGAGCTTACCAAATGGCGTTTCCCTGCGACGGACCTTTTTCCCGGCAGTTACCTGGTGGTGTTCGCGTCCGGCAAAGACCGCGCCGTTTCCGGCGGCGAACTGCACACCAACTTCAAATTGGATGGCAGCGGCGAGTATCTGGCGTTGGTGATGCCGGACGGCGTTACGGTCGCCTCTCAGTTTGCGCCGCATTTTCCGCCGCAACGAGCCGATGTTTCGTACGGCCTGGATCTGGAAACCGGGGCGCAACTCTTCTTTGGCAGTCCCACTCCCGGCTGGGCAAACGATATGAGCAGCGCGGGATTCGCCGAAAATCCGCGCTTCTCCATTCCCGGCGGCGTTTACACAAACAACTCTCTATCCTTGACGCTTTCCGTCCGTTCGCCCACGGCGCTGATTCATTACACGCTGGACGGCACGGAGCCGACGGAAGCCAGCGCTTTTTATTCGACGCCGCTCTTAATGAGCGGCTCGACGATCGTGCGTGCGAAAGTCTTCGAGCCGGGGCTGCAGCCCGGCCTCACGGTTTCACAGAATTACACCCTGCTCGGAAGCGACGTGGTGTATTTCAATTCCAACCTGCCGCTGATCATCATCAACACGTTCGGCCGGGGTGTTCCGGACGGGGTCCAGATCCGCGCCAACGCGCGGATCATCGGCACGGTGGGAGGGCGCGCTTCGCTGACAGGCGCGCCCGATTACGACGGCTGGGCCGGCGTCGCCGTGCGCGGTTCCAGTTCGCTTCAATTTCCCAAGCATTCTTTTGCCTTCGAGACCCAGGATGAAGCCGGCGATGACCTGAAAGCATCCCCGCTCGGATTTCCCAGGGATTCCGACTGGGTTTTGTATGCGCCTTACACCGACAAGACGCTGATGCGCGATTTTTTTGCGTATGAACTTCACGGCAAAATGGGTCACTACTCGGTCCGGACCCGATTCGTCGAAGTATTCGTGGACAGCTCGCGCGGTAAATTGACGATGAGCGATTACGCGGGGGTGTATGTGTTCGAGGAAAAAATCAAGCGCGGCAAGGATCGGGTGGACATTGCGCCGCTGCTGCCCGCCGATAACAGCGAGCCGGAGGTCAGCGGCGGTTACCTGATCAAGAAGGACCGGCTGGATCCCGGCGATTCGGGGTTCACCACCGCTCATGCCGGGCTGTTTGCCTACGTCGAGCCGAAGGAGCAGGAAATCACTCCGTGGCAGGCCGCGTGGCTGTCCGACTGGTTTGGCCAGTTTGAATCGGCGCTGTACGGCGCGAACTTTCGCGACCCTGCCAACGGTTACGCCCGGTTCATTGACGTGGAATCCTTCATCGACCAGCAATGGATTGTGGAGATGTCCAAGAACATCGACGGATACCGGTTGAGCAATTACCTGCACAAGGATCGGCTCGGCAAACTGAAGATGGACCCGATCTGGGATTGGAACCTGAGTTTCGGCAACGCCAATTACGCGAATGGCTGGCTGACCGGCGGTTGGTACT
Source organism: Verrucomicrobiota bacterium (assembly GCA_003219675.1). Taxonomy (GTDB): domain Bacteria; phylum Verrucomicrobiota; class Verrucomicrobiia; order Limisphaerales; family AV2; genus AV2. The sequence continues at coordinate 20,756 of QHPW01000179.1, read as the reverse complement.
GGACCCAGGTGGGAGATCAGGATTATCCGTGGTTCCGCCGGCTCTTCCAGGACCCGGACTTCAGTCAGCGATATATCGATCGCTGGGGCGCGCTGAGGAAGAATGTGTTCGCCACGTCGAACCTGCTCGCGCGTGTGGACGAGCTTGCGGCTTTCCTGAACGAGGCGCAGATCAGAAATTATCAAAAGTGGCGCATCCTGGGCACCTATGTCTGGCCGAACTGGTATATCGGCAAAACCTATCAGGACGAAATAAAGTGGATGAAACAATGGATCGCGGGACGCCTGGCCTGGATCGATAACAATTACACTCCGGCTCCGGTGTTCAGTCGTGATGGCGGCCCGATCACACCCGGTTTCACTCTCGCTATGACCGCGCCCAAAGGCGTTATTTACTACACCCTCGACGGTGCCGACCCGCGATTGTCGGGAGGCGCGATCAGTCCGCAGGCTGCGATTTACAGCTCGCCCATCACGCTGTCGGCCAATGCGCGCCTCGTCGCCCGGGCCCGCAACGGCGTCGCCTGGAGTCCGCCTGCCGCCGGCACTTTCGTCGTCAGCACACCGCCACTGATCATCACGGAAATCATGTACCACCCGCAAAGTCCGCCGGCGACCAGTTCTTACCTGACGGAGGATTTTGAATTCATCGAATTGAAAAACATCGGAACGGCGCCGCTGGACCTGAGCGGCGTCCATTTCACCAATGGCATCGTTTTTTCGTTCACCGGCAGCGCGGTGACCCGTCTTGGGCCTGGCGAGTATGTGCTGGTGGTAAAGAATCTCGCGGCCTTCACTTCACGCTATGGCGGAGTGCCGAACATCGCCGGGGAGTTCTCGGGCAGCCTGGATAATGCGGGCGAGCGCCTGACATTGGAAGGCGCGGTCGGCGAGCCGATTTTCGATTTTGATTATAACGACGTGTGGTATCCATCGACCGACGGCCTGGGGTTCTCGCTGGTCGCGGCGGATGAGCATGCGCCTCTGAGCGCGTTGGACGGTAGAACAAACTGGCGCGCCAGCGCGTTGCCGGGCGGCTCGCCCGGCGCGGAGAGTCCTCGTCAACGAGGCGCTCACTCACACCGATCCGCCGCAACTCGATTCGATCGAGCTCTACAATCCGAATTCAACCGATGTGGACATCGGCGGCTGGTACTTGACCGACCAGCGGGCCGTGCCGCAAAAGTTCCGCCTCCCTGCGCCTTCGGTCATTCCGGCGGGCGGCTACGCGGTGTTCACGGAGAATGACTGGAACGCGAACCCGGCTTTGGCGAACAGCTTCCGCCTCGATTCACACGGCGAAGAGGTCTATCTGTATTCCGCCGATGCGGCCGGGAATCTGACGGGTTATGCCGACGGATTCAGTTTTGGAGCCGCGCAGAACGGGGTGAGCTTCGGCCGTTACGTGATCAGCACCGGGGAAGCCCAATACCCGGCGCAGGTGGCGAACACGTTGGGCGGATCGAACGCGGGTCCGAGAGTGGGCCCGGTAATCATCAATGAAATTCGCTATCACCCGGCGCCGGGCGATGAGGAGTTCATCGAGTTGAAAAACGTCACCAGCGTCCCGGTGAAATTCTACGACCCGAATTATCCGACGAACGGGTGGAAGCTGGCAGGAGCAGGATTCACTTTCCCGCCCGACGCCGAAATTCCGGCGAACGGCCTGCTTTTGCTGGTAGGCACCGACGCGGCGTTGTTCCGGCAGAAATACAATGTGCCGTTGAACGTGCCGGTCTTTGCGCTCTATCCCCGGGTGTTGCAGGAAAGCGGCGAGACGCTGGCGTTGCAGCGGCCAGATCCGCCGGACGTGGACATCAACACCGGGTCGATTTTTATTCCCTACATTGACGTGGATGCGGTGCGTTACGTCCGTAAACCGCCCTGGCCGACGAATGCCGATGGGTTGGGACCGTCGCTGGAGCGGTTGAACGCCTCGGCTTACGGCAACGATCCCATCAATTGGCGCGCCAGTTACGGTCCGGGTACCCCGGGCCGCGCGAACTGGGAAAGCCTGGAATCGTGGAAGGCCCGATATTTCTCGCCGGCGGAGTTGGCAGACGCGGCGATGAGCGGCGACGGCGCCGATCCGGATGGCGACGGCCAAACCAACTTTCAAGAGTATCTCAGCGGCACAGACCCGCGCGATGCGCAAAGTTGTCTGAAGATTGAGTCAACCACGACCAGCAACTCAACACCGCAAACGATTCTCATCCGGCTCAATGCCGCCGCCGATCGAACCTACACCGTCCAATACCGAAACTCGCTTGCGACCGGAGACTGGTTGAAGCTGACCAATGTCGCGCCGCCGCTGGTCTCCGGGTTGATGGACGTGGCCGTTCCGTCGGCGACGAATTCCAACACGCGGTATTATCGGGTGGTCACTCCCTGGCAACCGTAGTTCGATGAAGCGTTGAACAGTGGAACCGTTGAGTCCTCAAGCCGGGGCGGGCTGTCCCCAGCCCGCCGAGCCACGGCGCGGGGAGGACACCGCGCCCTGCCAGTTGGCGAGGTTCATGGGGTTCATGGGTCGGATGCGGGTGGGGCGAGACTCCGTCGAGCCCTGATTTTTATGCATTAGAGATCAGGGCTCGACGGAGTCTCGCCCCACCTCATGAAACCAGTTCTACCATTTCAACGCCTGCAAACGGCGCGCGACTTCCTGGGCGTTGGCTCGACTGTTGAAAGCGGAAATGCGGAAAAACCCTTCACCGTTTCGCCCGAAACCGCTGCCGGGTGTAATGACCACGTTTGCTTCATTCAAAATCTTGTCGAACGCCTGCCAGCTCGTCATGCCTTCGGGTGATTGTGCCCAGACGTAAGGCGCGTTGACGCCGCCAAAGACTTTCAGGCCCGCCGCGTGCGCCCCTTCGCGCAGCACCTTGGCGTTGCCCAGGTAATGCTCGATCAGCGCCTTGACCTGCGCTTCCCCTTCGGGCGTGTAGATCGCTTCGGCGGCGCGCTGGACGACGTAGCCCACCCCGTTGAACTTCGTGGTTGCACGCCGCAGCCAGAGCGGGTGCAAGCCGGTGAACTTCCCGTCACCGGTCGCGGCCATCAGCGTCTTCGGCACCACGGTGAAGGCACAGCGAAGTCCGGTAAATCCGCCGTTCTTGGAGAAGCTCCGGAATTCAATCGCGCATTGGCGCGCGCCGTGGATTTCGTAGATCGAATGCGGAATCTGCGCATCGGAGATGTAAGCCTCGTAGGCCGCGTCGTAGAGGAGGATCGCTTTGTGCCTTAACGCGTAATTGACCCAGGCGGTCAGTTGTTCGCGCGTGGCAACGGCGCCGGTCGGATTGTTCGGATAACAAAGGTAAACGAGGTCCACTTTTTCCTCCGGAACCTCCGGCACGAACGCGTTGGCGGCAGTGCAAGGGAGATAGACCAGACCGGCGTAAGTGCCGGCGTCGTCCGCCAGGCCAGTGTGACCGGCCATCACGTTCGTATCCACATACACCGGGTAAACCGGGTCCATCATGGCGATCCGGTTTTGGTGGCCGAGGACGTCCAGAATATTTCCGCAATCGCACTTCGACCCGTCGGAAACAAAAATCTCGTCGTCGTCGATTTCAAGACCGCGGTTGCGATAATCATGTTGCGCGATGGCGCGCCGCAAGAACTCGTAGCCTTGTTCGGGACCGTAACCGTGGAACGTTTCACGCCGGCTCATTTCGTCCACGGCTCGGTGCAGCGCGGCGATGACCGCCGGCGGCAGCGGCTCGGTCACATCGCCGATGCCGCAGCGAATCAGCCGGTTGGCGGCTTGAGGCTTCTGTTCGCAAAAAACCTTCACTCTTCGGGCAATTTCCGGAAAGAGATAGCCCGCTTTCAGCTTGAGGTAATGGTCGTTCAAATACGCCATGTTCGCCGGTTTGTTGTCGGTTGAATCGGCCGCGCAAAATTGAAGCGCGGAACGTAGCCGGGAGAAGCAAATCAGGCAAGTACCGGCCTACAGCTTCTTCGGCGCGAAACCGGGGGGAAGGTTGGACGCTGGAGGCGCCGGTTCCGCGGGCGTTTCAACCGGCGCGGCAATGATGCCTTCCTCCTCAAGTTGCGCCAACCGCTTGCGCGCCTTTTCAGCGGCGGCGGTTTCGCCGTGTTCGGCGACGATGCGGTGAAGCAGGGCGATGGCCTTGTCCGATTGATTCAATTTGCTGGTGTACAGATTACAGAGATGAATGGCCGCCCAGCCCCAGCGTTCCGGCGGCAGTCTTTGCTTCAGGACTTCTTCGTATTCCAACGCGGCAGCCAGAAAATTCTGAAGGTCCTTTTCGTAAATCTCGGCGATGCGCAAGGCGGCATGTTGTTCGCGGGGGTTCTGCTTCAGGTAATCGCGCATGAGCTGGATGGCTTCCAGGAAATTGCCATTGGCCCATTCCTCCTCGGCCTTGTCGTAGTCCGGACTGGCGGCTTGCGCGCCTTCATCAGTGTAGAGGACCTTAAGGGCGCGGCTGCCAATGAAACCCGAAATATCATGCGCCGCCATCAGTCCCAGCCCCACGAGCGACAGCACCATGCCCGCGCCCCAGGCGCCGAGGTGATAATCGGTTTTGGCAGGCGCGGCCCTTCTCTGGTAATCGGGCACTTTGACATTGATCAGGTCGGTGTCGGCTTTGGTTTCGCCTTCAGCCATTAACCGCGAATAATTGTTTTTGAAACACCAGATGAAGAAGCCGGCGCTGAGCGCAAGCGCAACGTATGACGTGATTTTCGTCCTTTTCTTCATCAAATTATGACGCGCCCAATATACCGCAGACCCTGAATGACTGGAAATGCTTTTTCACGCGCACCGACACGTTTCGCTCCGGCAAATTCTTTGGTTCATCAGGCAAAGCCAGGCGAGGAAGTTCATCGCAATCATGGCCAGACGGCTGCTGAGTTTCGGGAACTGCTGCCGGCAGGTTAGTCCGCAGGCACGGCCGCGACAAGCCGATTATCGTCGATTCGCGCCAGAACTTGCATCCGAGGTCAGCGCGGCCTTGGCCAGTTTCTGGCGACTTCGGCTGCCAGGCGGGGCAACCAAACACCGGGATCACGCACGGCGAGTTCCGGTGTCGTCAGATGCGGCGCGATGCCGAAGACCCGGGTGAAAGAGTCAAGGCACTTTGGCTTCGAGACACAATCTCGCGATTTCACCCACGCCTTTGCCCATCAAGGTGGAGGTGTCAATCGCGCCTTCGCCGGTCAAGACCAACTGAGCTGCCCGAATCCGTTCCTGCAAGCGGGCGTAGCGCGCGAAAAGGTTGAAGCCGGATTCAAACCGCGCATTGAAAAAACAACGCAAACCAAAACCCAATCCTCCGGCGGCTCCGGCGCCCGGTTCCGCCGCCGCGTCCAAACGCAGGTCGCGCTCGACCACTTCGGCCAATCGGCTGAGGCATTTTTCCGCGTGCTCGAACTCTTAGGGCCGCAGGCCTGTCTGCGGCCCGTAAACGCGGGTGGCGCCGGCCGCGCCGAGGAGCGGATTCCGAACATCGACGGCGACGAGCAGTTGGGGAGATTTTTCTGCCGGCGCCGGCGGACAGATTCGCTGCAATGAACTCAGTTGGCGCCATTGTTCGATCGGTTGCTCGTGTTCGTCCAGAAACCTCCAGCCCTGTGAACGCGCCACACCAAAACCGCCGTCATTCGTCGCGCTGCCGCCGATGCCCATCAGGCAATGACGGGCGCCGATGTCGGCGGCGGCCTTCAGCGCGGCGCCCAGACCGAAGGTGTCCAGGTCAAACGGATGAAATTTGTTGGCCGGCAGGAGCGCCAGTCCGATGATCCTGGCTGATTCAATGATCGCGGTCCCGGTATCGGGATCCCACCACCAGGGGGCCTGCTGCGGACGATGAGCGGCGTCCAACGTCGAAACGGTTAATTTTTCGACCTTCAATAGCCGGCTCAACACTTCGCCAAAACCGTCGCCGCCGTCGCTCATGGGCAACAGGTCCAATTTGTCCTCCGGGCGCGCTTCGTGCCAGCCGGCGGCGATCAACTCGGCCGCTGCCCGGGCGGTCAATGTTCCCTTGAATTTGTCGGGGACGATCAACACGTTCAGCGGCATGAGGGATTAAACAATCGGCGGTCAGCGATCGGCAATCTGAAATTCATCCATGTGAGTGTATCTAGGTTTCTTGTGATGCGATATAGTGGCACGGGCGTCCCGCCCGTGAGTTTTCTGCTTTCGACCGAACGGGCGGGACACCCGTGCCACTAAGCCGCCGATGGGCGTTTTCGTGAAACCTTTCGCCGGCCACGCCGTCCAACACTCGTGATCAAAAACTTCTTCGCCCTTGCTGCCTCGCTGCTGGCCTGCCTTGGATCGGATATTCGTGCGGAGATCAAGGTTTCCGAGCCATCCATTTACACCGGGATGTGCGACGCGTCGGCGGCGGTCGCCCTGACGGACAGGCTCTTTGCCGTGGCGAGCGACGAGGACAGCGTCATTCGGATTTACAGTCGTGAGCAGAGGGACGGGCCGGTGCAGAGCGTGAATCTTTCCGCCTTTCTCGATCTGGACGCAAAGAAACCCGAATCCGATCTGGAAGGCGGGGCGCGGGTGGGTGATCGCGTTTATTGGATCACTTCACACGGACGAAACAAAGTCGGCAGAGAACGTCCGAGCCGGGAGCGCTTTTTCGCCACTCAAATCGTCACCAACGCGCAGGGGGTTCAGTTGAAAATGGTCGGCAAACCGTATGAGCATTTACTGAACGACCTGCCCCGCGATCCCCGGCTGAAGTCTTTCCACCTGGCCGCAGCGTCGAAACTCGAACCCAAAGCGCGCGGGGCTTTGAACATCGAAGGCTTGAGCGCCGCGCCCGACGGACGCTTGCTGATCGGTTTTCGCAATCCGATTCCGGACGGCAAAGCGTTATTGGTTCCGATGCTGAATCCGGACGAAGTGATCCACGGCAGAACGGCGAAATTCGGCGACCCGATCCTCCTGGACCTGGGCGGCCTCGGGATTCGCGACATGGCGTACGCGGACGGCAAATACCTGATCATCGGCGGGCCTTACGACGGCAAAGGGCAATCGCATGTTTTTCAATGGGCCGTGGGAACGCCAGCGCCGCGCATGATCAAGCACGCGCGTTTCAAGGGGTTGAATCCCGAAGCGATTATTTTTTATCCGGACAAAGGTTGGGACCAGATTCAAATCCTGAGCGACGACGGCAAGAAGCCGGCGAACGGAAAGCCGTGCAGGGAAAACAGCCCGAATCAACAGCATTTCCGCAGCGTGTGGCTGACTCCTTAGCGCGCTCTGCCAGGCCATTCTTCTACAACTGGAAGGGAATGTTGAGAGGAGCCTTGGTCATGCCGCCAGCGCGCCGGTGCAACTGCTCCCGCATCCGGCCGTGCAGGCAAAGCAGTGAACGCCGGTTTGAATCGCGCGCTGCTCCAGATAATCCGGCGTGATGTCCCACAGGAAAAGCGGCCTGCCGTTCTGCATTTGCATGTCGAGCATCTGGTTGAAGTCGCAATCGTAAAGCTCGCCGCGATAGCCGACGCTCAATGTGGTGCGGCACATCAGGCCGTCCACCGTCGCCGGATTAAAACTGTTGGCCAGCAGTTCGAGATACTCGTCCCACTTGCCTTGTCTGCGGAGGTCGTCCGCGAAGCGGGCAATCGGCTGGTTCGTGATGGTGTAAAGCTTGTTGAAGATGATACCGAACTTGCGTCCCAGAACTTCCTTGTAATCGGCTTCCAACTCTGCTTGCGGCCCCGGCAACGTTGGTCCGAGTGGATTGTAAATGAGATGCAGCGGCAGTTTCGTGCCGTATCCGGCGGCATTCAGTTTCCGCAGCGCGGAAATGCTCTTTTCAAACACGCCGTTGCCGCGTTGTTTGTTCACATTTTCCGCGGAGTAGCAGGGCAGGGACGCGATGACCTGCACCTGGTGCTCCGCCAGGTATCCGGGCAGCCAGCCGTAACCTTGCTCCTCGATGACGGTCAGGTTGTTCCGGTCGATGACCTCGGCGCCAACCGCGCGCGCTGTTTCCACGAAATAGCGAAAGAACTCGCTCAGTTCCGGCGCGCCGCCGGTGAGGTCCACAATTTCAGATGGATACCGCCGAATCCAGTCGCCGATGCGATGCGCCGTCGGTTCATCCATCATCTCGGTGCGCCATGGCGCGGCGTCCACGTGGCAATGGCGGCAGGCCTGGTTGCACTTGCGGCCGACATTAAGCTGCAACGTCTGGAGTCGCGCGCGGTGCAATGCCAGGCCGTGCCCGGCCAGCGCTTGTTCAAAGCGGTTCATGAATCTGGAAGTATAATAGCGCGCTCAGAGTGGTATTCCATCCCGATTCTGCGCGGTCAGGAATGCACGCCAGTCATGTGCGGTATCCACGTCGCTCAACTCTCGCAACAATTGAACATCCAAACCGGCCTGCCGGATGCGTTTCATCGTTTCGCCGAAAACCGTTTCCGTGCTCCAGGGAATCCGATGAAACAACTCCGGCTGCAATCGCCGCAACCCAATCAACCAGTAACCGCCATCGGTCGCCGGCCCGAGAACGACGTCGTGCGTCCGCAAACCGTTCCAGGCTTCGTAAATGTCTTCGGCAGTGACCGCCGGGCAGTCCGAGCCGATGATGACCGCGCGTTTCACGCCGGTGACGAACGCGCGCTCGAACGCGGATTGCAGACGTTGACCCAGATTTCCAGCTCCTTGCGGCCGGGTGGTCCAACCTCTCTTCAACCACGTTTGGATTTCACCGGCGGCATCATCCGGACTGAAACCGAGTTCGACCGCGCTCAGACGTTGCAACCGCCTCAGCAAGGCTTCAACAAGCTGGCGGTAGGCGGCGCAGGATGCCTCTGCGCCGATGGCCTCGCCCAGTCGTGTTTTGACCGCACCGGGCCGCGGCGCTTTCACGAAAATAATCAGCTTTTCGTCATCCACTTCGGTCTCTGATTGCTTCATGGGGACTTAGGTCGGCGGCTACAAACTTTATGGTTCGTGGCCGCTGCGGACCGGGACGTGCGCGCTCCGTCTCAAGGAGAGCGTCCAATCCTGAGAGTCTTATGATTCTTATCATGGCGCCAGCCTTTCCGATGCCAGCGATTCCTGGACGAGCTTCAAAGCTTCGTCGATGTAAATTTCGCCGGTCATTTCGCCGAGAGAAGTGCGCGAGACGTAGTCGTATCGTTTGAAACTGTTCCAGTCCACTTTCGTGAGGATGTAACCAAAAGCGTCGTTGGTGAGACCAAAGAGAAGGTTGTGTTCGCCGCGCATTTTGCGTTTGAGGTAATACCCGATGTTCGGCAGCGCTTCGCCCGGAATGGTCAGAATCTGCGCGTTACCGACGTTCACCAGATTCAACTGCGTCGTAACGCGGTTTGTGTCGTTGCCTGCATAATGCAGCGGTGACGACATCATTACGGCGCGGAGCAGAGGCGAATCCACCGGAAAGGTGATGGACCTGGCCGCGCAGAAGAGTTTGGGGGCTTTTTGTTCCGGCGCCGATGCGACGATCCGCAACGCTTCGTCGGCGAGGAGATTGCCGATTCGCTCGCATTCCGGCCAGGCGCGGATGCTTTTGCCGTCGGGGCCGCGGTTGTCCGCGGTGACCATGCCGCCCTGGGCGCTGTTCATAAAAATGCCGGTGCCGCCGCCCTTCTCATGAATCCGTTGGTAGAGCGGACCGACCAGGTCCGGACTGAGAATGCCCGCGTCCGGGCCGAGCACTTCCGGATGAACCGCATAATTGACGAGCGTGGCGAAAGGCCGGCCGTCGGCGCCGATCGCCTGAATCACGTGGCAGCGCGGGTCGTAGAGTTGTTCGGCATAGGCATTGAAGGCGATTTTTCCTTTCGTCTCGGCGGTCGCGATTTTGAGGCTCGCCGGCCGCAGTCTGGCGTTGGCTTCATTGACCGCATCGGCGATCTGATTGCAAACGAAGTCCAGGTATTTCAAATCCGTTGAAACCCTGCCGTCGTGGTCGGCAAATCCATAACAGTCCGGGGCGCTGTGAGTGTGGGTCGCGCCGATCAAGACGTTTTGCGGCGGGATGTCTTTGACTTTGGCGCGCGCCTTGTTGCCGAGCACGGAAGGAAAACCGAGAAAATCCGCGCTCACAATCGCGACTGCGGTGTTGCCCTCCGCCAGCACCAGAGCTCGCACGGTCAAATCACCTTCCTTTTTGCTGACCTTGTTGGATGGACCGACACCGCCGGAGACGGGCAGCAGCGGGTCCGGCGTCACAACGCGAATGGCGACGCCCGCGCGAAACTCCGCATGCGCCGCTGTCGCGCAGAACAGAAGAACCGAAACGAGCAGGAACGTTTTGAATCTCATGGACTTATTCGGACAGCCACCACCGCTGTTGTCGCACGGGATCGGGTTTGCGACAAATCAAAACAGTCGCTCATGAATTCGGTTTTCTTGCAGGGAATGTTGTGGTAAATGAAGCCTGAAGCGGTTTTATAAGCGCAAACCCGGTGGGGCCTTGGAAAACCGGTTGCAACCATGTCACACCATAAGCCACGTCTCGAAGACGCGTTCCTGACCCGACGGGACTTTCTTTGCAAATGCGGCATGGGGATGGGCGCGCTGGGCTTCGCGTCGTTGATGGGACAAACCGGATTTCTGGCGCTCGACGCGAGGGCAGGGGAGGCCGTCAATCCGCTGTCTCCCAAAGCGCCACAGTTTCAGGCGCGAGCCAATCGGGTCATCCACATCTTTCGCTGCCACCCGGCAATCTGCCGACCGAGCGAAAAACCGGCGCGGCCTTTCCGTCCCCATTCAAGTTCCAGAAGTACGGCCAGAGTGGCATTGAAGTCAGCGAATTGTTTCCGCGCGTGGCGGAAAGCATCGATGACCTCTGCGTGATACGCTCGATGCAGGCGGAACTGCCGAATCACGAGCCTTCGTTGATGCTGATGAACTGCGGCGACGCGCAGATGAGCCGGCCCAGTGTGGGTTCGTGGGTCACCTACGGGTTGGGCACGGAGAACCTGAACCTGCCGGGTTTCATCGCGATGTGTCCGGGCGGCTATCCCATCAAGGAAGCGGAGAACTGGCGCTCGGGCTTTTTGCCGGGTGTATATCAGGGAACGTTCATCGACTCGCAGCACACGAAGATTGAGAAGCTCATCGAATACATCCGTAACAATTACACCTCGCTGAAAGAGCAGCGCCAGCAGCTCGATCTCTTGCATCAACTCAACGAGGAACACGAACAGCGTCATCGGGCCGACGCTCGTTTGGAAGCGCGCGTTCAATCGTTCGAGCTGGCTTATCGGATGCAAATGGAGGCTGCGGACGCTTTCGACGTCAGCAAAGAACCGCAGCACATTCGGGCGATGTACGGCGAAGGGGTTCATGCGCGGCAAATCCTGATCGCGCGGCGACTTCTGGAGAAGGGCGTTCGTTTCGTCCAGCTCTGGCACGGCGCCGGGCAGCCGTGGGACAATCACGACAACATCGAGGAAGCCCACCGCAAGCTCTCGAAGGAAATCGACCAGCCCATCGGCGCGTTGCTCAGGGACTTGAAACAACGCGGCATGTTGGAGGACACGCTCGTCATTTTTGGCGGCGAGTTTGGCCGCACGCCGTCGGTGGAACTGAACGAGTCAGGCAAATCGAAGATGGGGCGCGACCACAATCCTTACGGGTTCAGCATGTGGCTGGCGGGCGGCGGGGTGAAAGGCGGGACGGTTTACGGCGCCACGGACGAGTTCGGTTTCAAAGCGATTGAAAACAAAGTGCACGTCCACGATTTGCACGCCACCATCTTGCACCTGCTCGGCTTCGACCATGAGAAGTTCACCTATCGCTACGCCGGGCGTGATTTCCGGCTGACCGATGTTTATGGTCATGTGGTGAAGGAAATCCTGGTGTGATCGTAGCGATGGTGGGGCGAGACTCCTGTCGAGCCCATACCAGTTCCAGGTGATCGATCAGGGTTCGAGAGGACTCTCGCCCCACCAGTGCAATTCAGAGCAAAGCGGAATCATCCTTCGCTTCGAGCTTGGCGAGCCGCTTTTTGATGACTTCCACTTGTTTGGTCAGCTCGAAGACGGTTTTGTAGATCTCGTCCTGGGCTGCCTTGTCCGCAAGCGGCGGCACGGCGGGATGAATTCGCATCAGTTCACGCGAAAGGTTGTTGCAGGCGTCGCGGATTTGTTTGATGGCCTCGGCTTTGTCCATAGCCCGATTCCTTCTACGCGCATTCAAACACGCCGGCAATCGCATTCAGGCCCGTAGTGGCACGGGCGTCCCGCCCGTGAGTTTCTGGTCGGGAGCAAACGGGCGGGACGCCCGTGCCACTACCACTACCCGCAAGCCAAAGCTTGCGCCAGCAACAAGGCAGAGCTTTTCATACGAGTGCGTATAAAACGCTTGAGTGCGGCCAGGCGTTGTTGTCAAATCTGCGCCCATGAATTCATCCGCCCCAGGGCAAAGGAGACTTACGCTCACCGAATGGCTGATTCTCTTCGTCGCAATTCTTGGCTTTGCCTTTGACACGTATGAATTGCTCATGTTGCCGCTGATCGCGCGTCCGGCGCTGGCGGAACTGTTGGGCGTGGACCCCGCGACCGCGTCCGGCAACGCCGCCATTTTGAAATGGACCGGGTATATGTTGTGGGGCAGCGCGGTGTCCGGCGGAGTTTTTGGATTGATTGGCGGCTGGTTAACGGACCGGTTTGGGCGAAAGCGCGTTCTGGTTTGGAGTATTTTCCTCTATGCGCTGTCGCCCCTCGCTGCGGCCTTCTGCAAATCGGCTCGCCGCCGTGGCGTGGCTGGCCGAGTTGTTTCCCGATCCCCGGCAGCGGGAAAAAGTGCTGGGTTTCACTCAGGCGTTTTCGTCCTTCGGCGGTTTGATGGTGGCGGGCGCCTACTATCTGGCGGTGACTTACGGACAGCACTGGCCGGCAATTCACGGCGGTCATGCGCCGTGGCGTTACACCCTGATTTCCGGCCTTGTCCCGGCGATTCCTTTGATGTTTTTGCTCCCATTGCTGCCGGAGTCGCCGGCCTGGAAAGAAAGACGGGCGGCGGGAACATTGAAACGTCCGAGCATCGCTCAGCTTTTCCAACCCGCCTTCCGGCGGACGACGATTGCCACTGCGGTTTTGTTCGCCTGCGCTTACGGCGCGGCTTTCGGCGCGATCCAAATGACGCCGCAAATCGTGCCCGGCCTTGTGCCGGGCCTGCCCGAACTGGTCAAACTGCGGAAACAGGTGGAAGTCGCGCAGCAAAAGGGCGAAGACACAAAAGACATGAAGAAGCGCATCGCCGAGTTGAGCAAAGAGCAGGGACAAATCATCAGCAATGTTCAGACACACCAGGAAATCGGCGGTCTGGCCGGACGATTTGCATTGGCGTGGCTGGCAATTGTGGTCGCCGGCAGAAAAACATTGTTGCGGGTTTTCCAGGTTCCCGGGTTGATTCTGATACCCTTGGTTTTCCTGTTTCCGGCCACGAATAATCTGGAGCTTTTCAAATGGGGCATAGCCATCGCCGGCTTCTTCACGATCGCGCAATTCAGTTTCTGGGGAAACTACCTGCCGCGTGTCTATCCGGTGTATCTGCGCGGCACCGGCGAGAGTTTCGCCGCCAACGTGGGCGGACGCATGATTGGCACGTCCGGCGCGTTCATCACCACGAACCTCGCGCTCATCATGCCAGGCGCGTCGAATTCGACCAGATTGGCTTACGCGGCGGCGGCGGTCGCGCTTTTGGTTTACGCGATTGGCTTCATCACGTCGTTCTGGCTGCCGGAGCCGAAACCCGAGGAGCCGGCGGAGTAAGCGGCTGAACTGACGTTCCAGGTCGGGCGGAGCGTATCCTCGTGACGAGGGCAGCAGGCTGCTTTGGTGGGGCGTGACTACCGGGGAGCCGCATGGAATCGAAGACGCCCTGGTTTTTCGGCTCGCGTGGACGCTCCCCCCGCCAGTTTGTATCAAAGTAACCCCGCGACCGCGTTGAGTTCAGCGTTGAATGTCGCGCTTCGGTCGGACACAGTCCCCGGCGTTATGCCCGTCGCCAAAGCGTCCGTGCTCGAACAATTCAATGCGCCGCTGCGGTTGCGGGAATTTCCGTTGCCGTCCGGACTCGAACCCGACGCGGCGCTGGCGCGCACCGAGATGGCCGGCATCTGCGGCACGGACGTCCACTTGTGGAAGGGACAACTTCCAATCTCGCTTCCGATCATCCTCGGTCACGAAACCGTCGGCCGCGTCGAGAAGCTCGGTGAGGGACTGGAACGCGACTGGACCGGTCAACCATTGAAAATCGGCGACCGGGTGACCTGGACTTCGACGACTTCGTGCGGCGAGTGTTATTACTGCAAAATCAAAGGGCAGCCGACGCGATGTCCTCAGCGGCGGCCTTACGGGATCGGCTATTGCTGCGATCAACCGCCGCATTTCCTCGGTGGCTACGCCGAGTTTCATTATCTTCACCCGCGGACGAACCTTTTCAGAATCCCCGACGACCTCCCGACCGAAGCGGTCATCGGTGCCGGGTGCGCGCTGATCACGGCAATTCACGGCGTCGAACGGATTTGCGTCGAAAGCCGTGTAGCGCAGGCATCTTTGCATGCGGGTTCGGGCGGCATCTCTGCCGCCAGTGCTGCACTCCGGGCAGGGATGCCCGGTGAACCTGCAGCCAGGGATGGCTGCGCTACGAAGGCGCCGGAAACGCCAAACCTATACAGGATGCCCGTTTTGCCTTCTCTTTGGCGCGACTTTGTTGTGGTCCAGGGCGCTGGCCCTGTCGGGATCGCCGCCCTGGCTGTGGCGAAAACGGCCGGCGCCGGGCAGGTGGTTGTCATCGGAGGGCCGAAACACCGGCTGGAAATGGCCGAACGTTTCGGCGCCGACCACACCATTGACATTGCCGAAATGCACGAAGCGAACTCTCGCACCGACGCCGTGCGCCGGCTGACCGGCGGTTACGGTGCAGACGCGGTGTTGGAATGTGTGGGGCTTCCCGGCGCGGTCGCCGAGGGTATGGAGATGTGTCGGGACGGCGGAAAGTATCTAGTCCTGGGGCATTATTGCGACGGGGGAACAGTTGCGTTCAACCCGCACGTGATCACGCGCAAGCAGCTTCAAGTGTTTGGTTCCTGGTCGAGTGAGCCCCGCCACCTCAAAGCGGCGCTGGAATTTCTGCGCGTGACGCAAGCCAGGTTCCCGTTTGGTTCGATGGTCACGGACCGATTCCCGTTGGAACGCGCCCACGAAGCGTTGATGGCCACCGCGAACTGGCAATCGGCCAAAAGCGTGATCGTTCCTTAACCATTTGACATAATGACCGCGTTGTTCTCGCCAACTTTGTTTCTCAGCGCGGCGTTGTTGTTCTGGGTCCAGCCGATGATTGCCAAGATGCTGCTGCCGCTGCTGGGCGGCGCGCCCTCGGTCTGGAACACCTGCATGGTCTTCTTTCAGGGAGCGTTGCTGGGAGGTTACGCGTACGCGCATCTTGTGTCAGCTCGATTGAGCATGCGCCGCCAAATGGTGATGCATTTATGCGTGCTTTCGCTCGCAGCGCTCGCGCTGCCCCTGGGAGTTTCCGAAAAGTTCGCGCGAAGTCTCACGCCTGAAACGAATCCATTCCGCTGGTTGCTGGGCGCGTTGTTGGTGTTGATTGGTCCTCCTGCCTTCGTGATCGCGAGCACCGGCCCGCTGCTGCAGAAGTGGTTTTCCCATACCGGCCATGCTGCGGCCAAGGACCCTTACTTTCTCTACAGCGCGAGCAACCTCGGCAGTCTGGCTGCCTTGATTGGTTACCCGGTGCTGCTCGAACCGCATTTGCCCCTTCGGGATCAGGGCCGGTTCTGGAGCGTCGGATACCTCGCGCTGGGCTTGTTGATATTGTTCTGTGCCGGGTTGGTGTGGCGATCCCGCCAAAGTCACGTTGGCGCCGGAAGCAACGCGTCGAGCCAGGCAGGGAAGGGCACCTGCGCGCAAGCGAAAGACCGCGGTGAAATCATCTCCCGACGACAGCGACTCCGCTGGCTGGCGTTCGCGTTTGTGCCTTCGAGCCTGATGCTCGGCGTCACGAGTTATCTGGCGACAGACATCGCGAGCATTCCATTGTTGTGGATCATTCCACTGTCGATTTATCTGCTGTCGTTCGTTCTCGTGTTCGCGCGCCGGCAATTCTTGCCGATGGCCTGGCCGCGATGGTTGTTACCGGTCGTCGCTGTGGGTGTCGTTTTTCTCATTCTCAGCCGGGCCACGCACCCGATCTGGTTGCTGACAGGGATGCATCTGCTGTTGTTATTTGTGGCCGCGATGGTTTGCCACGACCGTCTGGCCGGGGAGCGGCCAGGCGCTGTTCATCTCACGGAGTTTTACTTTTGGATTTCACTGGGCGGGGTGTTGGGTGGCGTGTTCAACGCGCTGCTGGCGCCAAATCTATTCGCAACGGTGATCGAATATCCGTTGGCCATCGTGTGCGCTTGCCTGTTGCGCCCTGATCGGGATGCTTTGAAAAGCAGACGGGCCTCGCGCCCGCTCGACTTTGCGCTGCCGCTCCTGCTCGGGGTCTTCACTGCGGGACTGGCCTTGATGACTCCATTCACGGAATTAACATCGGTCAATCTGCGCAACGCCGTGATCGTCGGCCTGCCGGCGATTATGTGTTTTACTTTCGTTGACCGGTCGCTTCGCTTCGGTCTGGGCTTGGGAGGAATTTTGATCGGCGGCTGGTTTTATCTCGGGCCGCACGGCAGAACATTGCACGTCGGGCGAAATTTTTTTGGTATTTCGCGCGTCACGCTCGGTCAGAGCGGCAGATTCAGGTATTTCATTCACGGCAACACCCTGCACGGAGCGCAGTTTGTTGACGCCACGCGCCAATGCGAGCCGCTCGCTTACTACCATCGCACCGGGCCACTGGGAGACATCTTGGAATTGTACAACACGAGAAAGGGTTCCCCGCGCGTCGCCGTAGTGGGGTTGGGAGCGGGCGCCACTGCCTGTTACGCCGAATCCGCGCAGGAATGGACGTTTTATGAGATCGACCCGGCGGTCATCCGCATTGCCCGAAACACAAACTACTTTTCCTACCTGCGCGGTTGCGCCATGGCCCGTGTTCAAATCATCGTCGGCGACGCGCGCTTGCGGCTCAGCGAAGCGCCGGCGCGCCGTTACGGGTTGATTGTGCTCGACGCGTTCAGTTCCGACGCCATTCCGGTGCACTTGCTGACGCGCGAGGCATTGGAGCTTTATCTGTCAAAACTGGCCACAGGCGGGGTGCTGGCGTTTCACATTTCGAATCGCTACCTGGACCTGGAGCCGGTCCTGGCCGACCTGGTTCAACAGGCGAAGCTTATTGGCCGGCACTGGGACGATTGGAACGTCGGCCCGGTCGAGGCCGCCGACGGAAAGGAAGAATCCCATTGGGTGATCGTGGCGCGACAGGAAAGCGATTTGGGGCATCTGCTCAAAGTATCCCACTGGCTGAGGCTCGAA
>QHPW01000179.1:1598-3229 GCA_003219675.1 Verrucomicrobiota bacterium | reverse complement strand
TAACGGGTTGTCATGACACGCTTGCGAGCAACCCCTCACCCCGGACCTCTCTGCGGGGAGAGATTTCGCCGGGAAATTTCGCCCATTGAACCCCTGAACCGTAGCCACCGACGTGAGGCTCGTTTTTCAAAATCTGAAATCCGAAATCCGAAATCCGAAATCGATCGGAGCCTCCTCAAATCGGCCGCTACGAGGTTCAGGGAGACCCACGCCTTTTTCGTCGCGCATTGGCGCCACGAACGGTGGGGCGAGACTCCGTCGAGCCCTGATCTCCAGAAGACAGAAATTAGGGCTCGACGGAGTCTCGCCCCACCCTGGTTCATGTGGAGTTTGTTGCTGGGCGCGGCCTTTCAGACTGTCGCCGGGACTCCGGCCGAAGGCAGCGAATTCTTCGAGCGGAAAATTCGGCCGGTTCTGGTTGAGCGCTGTTACAAGTGCCACAGCGCGCAGAGCGACAAGGTCAAAGGCGATCTGTTGCTCGACACCCGGGAAGGATTGCTGAAGGGCGGCGAATCGGGAAAGCCGGCTGTCGTCTCCGGCGACGCGGAAAAGAGCCTGCTCCTCGAAGCCATTCGTTACACGAACGACGACTTGAAGATGCCGCCTCCCAAAGAGGGCCGGCTCAGCGACGAGCAAATCGCCGATTTTGCCGCCTGGGTGAACATGGGCGCGCCGTATCCAGGAACCGAAAAATCCGTAACCAGAAATCCGAAATCCGGAATCGAGGCGTGGTGGTCGTTTCAACCCGTCGGGAATCCCTCCGCGCCTTCGGTGAAAAACGGCAAGTGGGTCAAATCGACCATCGACAATTTCGTCCTGCGAAAGATCGAGGAGAAAGGACTTTCACCGGCCGCTCCCGCCGATAAGAGAACGCTCATTCGGCGGGCCGCGTTTGACCTGGTCGGCCTGCCACCGACACCCCAGGAAGTCGAAGCGTTTCTTGCGGACAATTCGCCGGAGGCTTTCGCCAGGGTCGTGGATCGCCTGCTGGCATCGCCGCATTACGGCGAGCGTTGGGGCCGGCACTGGCTTGATCTGGTTCGTTACGCCGATTCATTCGACGCGCGCGGCATCGGCGGCGAAGCCGACGTGCCCGAGGCGTATCGCTATCGAGACTGGGTCGTGAACGCGTTCAACCATGATCTGCCCTACGACCAGTTCATCATCCAACAAATCGCCGGCGACATTCTGGCGACGAATGGCCCAGAGGGATTCGACGCCGACAAGCTCATCGCCACCGGTGTGATGGCCATCGGCGAATGGGGCACCGGTGACGCCGACAAGGAAAAGATGCTGACCGATATCGTGGACGACCAGATTGACGTGACCGGGCGCGCTTTCCTAGGACTCACGCTCGCTTGCGCGCGCTGCCACGATCACAAGTTCGACCCGATTCCGACCGAAGACTACTATTCGCTCGCCGGAATTTATTTCAGCAGCCACATCCTGCCGAGGCCGGGCGCCAAGACCGCCGGCTCGCCGGTGCTGCGCATTCCGTTGGCCTCAGCCGATGAACTCAACCTGCGGAAAGGGGAGGAGAACCGCGCCGCAGCACTGGAACACGACATCAATGCGGCAACCGGAGTGGCTTTATTGAATAAACCGACGCGAGGCGCGCAGAACAAGCCGGC
>QHPW01000179.1:0-1400 GCA_003219675.1 Verrucomicrobiota bacterium | reverse complement strand
CGGCTCCGGCAAAATCGACAACGGCGGCCAACAGGAAATCCCGAGTGCCGAAGCTGAGATAAACGTCGGTGATTTGATTCTGGTGGCGATTCTGCCGAAAGGCAAAGACCATGGCTGCGATACCACGGTCGTGCAACTGGAAATCCATGAGCGTGACGGCGAGCGGCGTACCTGGCGTGTGCCCGAGGACGTCGTGAACGACTTTGCGGGCAGCGCAAATAGTGGGGCGTGGTATTTCGTTGCGTTTCAAGGTGCGCCGCCGGTGACACTTTCGCCACCAAAACTGTCAACGGATGAAAAGGAAGCGTTGGAGCGAAAGAAAGAGGAACTTGCCACGCTGCGGAAGGAACTGTCGCGGCCGGTGCCGGTCGCACACGGCTTGCAGGAAGGCGGAGTGCCTGAAAGCGCTCACGCCGGCATCCACGATGTGCAGGTGCACATTCGGGGTCGCTATGATCGTCTCGGGAAACAGGTGCCACGCCGTTTCCCGCGCGTGTTGGCAGGTGAAAATCAGCCGCCGATCACCGAAGGGAGCGGCCGTTTGCAGCTCGCGCAATGGATCGCGAGTCCGTCCAATCCGCTGACGGCACGGGTGATGGTGAACCGCCTCTGGCAACATCACTTTGGCGAAGGCCTGGTACGGACGCCTAACAATTTCGGCAAACTCGGCGAGCGGCCGGCGCATCCGGAGCTGCTCGACTACCTGGCGCATCGGTTCATCCAATCCGGCTGGTCCATCAAAGCGATGCACCGGTCGATCGTGCTCTCCGCGGTGTATCAGCAATCGAGCGTTCCCAATCCCGAAACGTTGCGCGCCGATCCGGAAAACCGGCTGTTTGACCGGATGAACCGGCGCCGGCTGGAAGCGGAACCGCTGCGCGACAGCCTGCTGACTGTCGCGGGCGAATTGGGCTGCACGCTGGGCGGGCCTGCGATTCGGGAACTGGACAACCATCGACGCACGCTTTACCTGATGACCGTTCGCTCCGACCGGAGCAATTACCGGATGCTGTTCGATGCGGCGGACCCGGTGGGCATTGTGGAGAAGCGGACGGACTCGACCGTCGCGCCCCAGGCGTTGTTTCTGCTCAATCACCCGTTTGTCCTGGCCCAGGCCAAAACGCTCGTTCAGCGCCTGAACAGAGAAGGGCCGTCTGATGACCGCGGGAAAATCGAATGGCTTTACCAGTTGCTTTACGGCCGCCCGCCTGGCGAGGACGAAATCAAAATCGGTCGGGCCGCCATTGCTTCAGCCTCGTCCGGGAGTGACTCAACGCCGGAGGCGTGGCATCAGTATTGTCAGGTCCTGCTCTGCGCGAATGAATTTGTCTATGTCGATTGAGTCGTCTGCGGGCGCTTCTTGACATTGCCACCAAGGTGGGCACCCGCAGGCGGAGCGC
>QHPW01000178.1 GCA_003219675.1 Verrucomicrobiota bacterium | reverse complement strand
TTGTCCGCGCTCAGATTTGGCGGCGTCGTTGTCGCGTGTAAGTTGTGGAACTCGGCTTCGTTTGCGAACTGGTTGGGAATGAAAAGTGACTGGCCGGCGGAGACCGTTACCGGCTGTTCCAAGGTACCCGACGCGGTCACCAACCGCACTGTAACCTGGACAGACCCGTTGGTGACGTGCACGTCACCGGTCTGGGAGTTTATGAAGAAGGTGGTGCCGCGCACGTAGGCGACCGTTTTTGGCGTGTTCACCTCGAACCGGGAGCCCGCCAGTTGCTTGGCAGCGGTGCCCATGAGTTCGCCCGCCTTCAGATCGAGCCGCGTCTGGGTGATCCGCCCGGTCCGGGTGTCTTCGTAGCTGAGGCGGTCCAGCTTCAGGACCGTACCGCTGAACAGACCCAGGGTCGATTTGACATGCTCGAGCAACAGATCGACTCCTGAATCTGCGCCGGTTTTGATCGTGTCCCCCGGATGCAGGACGTCCCCGGCCTTGAGGGGATGCGAGAGGCCCCGGTCATCGATGTAATCGGCGGTCCCGGTGAGCGCAAAGACGACCGCGCTGCCTTGTTTGATTTCGGCGCGTGCAGAAACCACTGCGGCCAGGGTAACCAGGAGCAAGGACTTGAGCCACCAATTGAGAGACCTCGAATGCGTCAGCATAGATAGACCTTTCTTTTTAACCTCTATCGCATCTCGACAGAATGCCGTAGCGCTGTCAAGGGAATTAAGGTGTGGGTAGTTTCCTAATTTGGTGACGGCGGTGCTGCGGCACCGCCGTGCGCCGCGGCAGCGGCGCACCCACCTTAAGCAGATCAGGACACTACCAAGGTGTGAGTTTTCGGTTCGATTCGACGCGGGACTCTGAAGGGTTCGATGCGCCGAACCGTTGTGTTGTGCGAATGGGTTTTGTGGAGGGATCATAAGTTTTGGTTGTTGAGAAGGGTTGTCGGAAATCGTCTTCGAAGAAACAGGGCGGGCGCGTGTGACCGCAACGCGGTAATGCAGGGAATAGTGGCACGGGCGTCTCGCCCGTGTGTTTCGAGCGAGAGTCAGGAGTGTCGCTGATTAGAAACGCGCGGGCGAGACACCCGTGCCACTCCGCGTTCAGGCAGCACTGCGGCGCTTGTCGCCGTAATACTCCTTGTACTTGTAGTAATAATTGTCGCGGGAATGGAGCGACTCACAGTTATAGACCAGGCCGATGAGTTTCGCCTGGCGCTGCCGCAGCAGCTCGATGGCCTTCGTCGCCTGCCTGGCGCGGGTGAACCGGTTGCGAGCCACGAAGATCACGCCGTCGGCGCTCGGCGCCAGGCTCGGGGTATCATCCGCCGCCAGTACCGGTGCGCTGTCCAGCACCACGAAATCGAACCGGTCGCGCATCTGCCTGAGGAAGGCCTCGGTGCTGGGACTGAGGAAGAGTTCGCCCGCGTTGTCCGCAAACTTGCCGCTCGGAATGAAGAACAGATTCGGGATGCTCGTCTCCAGCATCGTCTTTTGCACCCGCCGCGCCATGATCTCGTCGAGCTGGTCGATGGTTTCTTTCAGCAGGCGGGCGTCGTCCGGTGTCAGGGTGGAATTCGAGCGGAGCGCCTTTTGCGAGAGGGTTCGGATCATGAGCTGCACGGCGGAATCCTTTCATTGGCCAGACCCAATTGACGGTTCAGCGCGCCGCGTCGGAGGTCGCCATCGACGAGCAGGACCCGGGCGCCGGTGAACGCCAGAGCCAGCGCCAGATTGATGGCGACGGTGGATTTGCCTTCGCCGGGGACGGCGCTGGTGACCAGGAGGATTTTGGGTCGATGGCCGCTGCAGGCCATGAGGATGAGCGAGGAACGGAGGTTGCGCATGGATTCGGCGAAGGCGTGGCGATTGTCGTGCGGGTCCACCAATCGGACCAGGCCGGTCCGGCGCTCGCGGCGCACCTTGGGCACCTGGCCCAGCACCTCCGCTTCCGGGAAGCGGTCCGCGAGTTCGGTGATCGAGTTGAACCGATCGTCGCTGCTTTCAAGGAAGTAAAGCAGCCCCAGGCCCAGAGCGAGACCGGCCAGGCTGGCGCGGGCCAGTTTGCCGAGCAGACCTTTTGGTTTGGCGGCGGCGACCGAAGAGCCCTGCATCCGGGTGATGGTCTCCTGGTCCAGGTTGCGGTTGAGGTCGAGGCCCTGCAGCATGGTGTGGAGACGATCGTAGATGGTTTGGGCCCGTTGAACATTGAGGCGGTGGCGCTCGATGTCGGCCAGACGTTGGCTGGTCTGCCGGACCTTCCGCTCCCATTCCTGGATCGAGTCATCCACAGTCTGGAGCTTCTGCGTCACCGATTGGCGGGAGGCGGCCAGTTGGTCGCGACTTTCCTTGTGGAACACGCCGAGCAGCTCCTGCGCGCGCGCAATCTCCTCGTTCACCTTCTGAATCTTCGGGTGTTGCGGCCGCAGGTAACGCGCGACTTCGTCCCGGTCGCGCTTCAGCATTTCAACCCGCTGCCGGGCGCTGAGGTAATCGGCGTTGCGGGCCGAGGCCAGGTTGGAAGTATCCAATCCCGCGTCCGCAGAGGAGTCGCTGCCTTCGCTCCGGTCGGAGCGATCGGTGGCCACCAGTTCGAGCATCTGGCTCTCCATTCTAAGGTCGGCCTGCTGCAGCGTGAGCTTGGCGAGATAGGAACTGGCGCTGGTGTTCTGTTCCTGGAGCATCGCCAGGCTGGTGTCACGCTGGGCGGCCAGCAACTGGTCCTGCGCGGACTTCAATTGTTTCTCCTGTTGCTCCAGCTCCCGCGTCAGGGAGTTCAGGGTATCGTCCGAGCTGGCCGCGCGGACTTCCTTGCGATAGGCGAAGTATTCGTCCACCAGCGCATCGAGGAAGGCCTGGGCGTAAGCCGGTTCGGGCCCGGAAGCGTCCAGGACGATGATGGTGGTCCGTGGCGTTTGACGGATGCGGAGTTCGACCGGCACAGGTTTCAGTTCCGGCTTGAGCGTTGCCACCCGGTTGGTGGCGCGTGCTTGCAGTTTTTCGCTCTGGAGCAGCTCGATCTGGGTCCCAAAGAAGAACTGGAGTTCCTCGCTGTACAAACTGCCTTCCGGCAGTTTGACCTTGCCGCTGACCCAAAGGCTGGACTGGGACACATACACCGGCGGCCGGCGCATGAGGTAGAACGCGACCAGGCAGAGGGCGATCGAGGTCGTGAGCGCCGGCAGCCACCAGTGCCGCCGCAGGTAACGCACAAAACGCGAGCGTCCGCCCGCGCCTGCCGGGCCGGATTGCGGATAAGGATAGACCGGGTAGTTGGGATATGGCCGTGGTAGAGTTTTGGTTTCCATTAGAAGTTGAATGCCCGGCTTGGGACGAAAATCAGATCGCCCGGCTCGAGATTGATGTCGGTTTCAGTTTTGCCCTTTTCGAAGATAGCG
>QHPW01000175.1:5243-7226 GCA_003219675.1 Verrucomicrobiota bacterium | reverse complement strand
GAACCGTAGCAGCCGACGTGAGGAGGCTCTGATCGATTTCGGATTTCAGATTTCGGATTTCGGATTTGGAGTAATGAGCCTCCTCACGTCGGCTGTTCGCGCCATCTTCTATCTTCCATCCGCCGTCCTGACTCCTTTATGCTCGCCCCATGATTATCGCACCGTCGTTGCTGGCGGCTAACATCGGGAAACTCGCCGCCGAGACAATCCGCGCAGAGAAGGCCGGCGCCCAGTGGCTGCATCTGGACATCATGGACGGCCATTTCGTGCCGAACATTTCTTTCGGCCCGGAGGTGGTCCGGGTGCTGCGGCCGTTGACCAGGATGTTTCTGGATGTGCATTTGATGTGTTCTCGACCGGAAATTCTCCTGGAATCCTTCGCCAAAGCCGGGGCGGACCAGATGACCGTGCACGTCGAGCTGGGCGATCGCGTCACGCCGCTGTTGTGGAAAATCAAGGCGCTCGACAAAAGGGTCGGGCTGGCGATCAATCCGCCCACCAGCATGTCGCACCTGGAGCCTTACCTTGGTCAAATCGATTTGCTGTTGATCATGACGGTCAACCCGGGGTTCGGCGGGCAGCCGTTCATCACCGAAACGTTGCCGAAAATTCAGCAGGCCAGCGAGTGGCGCCGGGAAAAAAAAATTGACTGCCGGATCGAAGCGGACGGCGGCATCGATTTTCATACCGCCGCAGAATGCGCGCATGCCGGCGCCGACACGTTCGTGAGCGGCACCGGCCTGTTTAAACGGCGCAATTTCAGGGCGGCGTTGCGGAAGATGCAAAAGATCGTGGATGCACAGGCGCGAAGCAGGAGTTGAAACCATGGGACAAATCAAGTTTGGAACCGATGGCTGGCGGGCGGTCATCGCCGAGGATTTTACCTTCGAAAACGTGGAGCGCGTGGCCCAGGCCACGGCGGATTACTGGAACGCCAACCCGGTCCCGGGAACCGAACCCAAGGCCGTGGTGGGTTACGACCGGCGATTCCTCTCCGACTGGTTCGCGTGCCGCATCGCCGAGATCCTCGCAGGAAACGGGTTCCAGATCACATTGACCTCGGAGCCGACGCCGACGCCCGCAGTCTCGCTCGCGGTCAAGGCACAAAGCGCGGTCGGCGGCGTGATGGTCACCGCCAGCCACAACCCACCCGCATTTAACGGCTTCAAACTGAAAGCCCACTACGGCGGTTCCGCCGAACCGGTCCTGTGCGAGGGCGTGGAAGGCATGCTGGACAGGAACCCGATCCGCGCGGTTGGCCTGACGGACGCGCTTCGGCAAAAACAGATTGTCATCAGAAACATTCGACCGGCCCATTATGCAGTGGTTAAACGGCTGGTGGATTTCCAGTTGATCGCCCGATCCAGGCTGCGGTTTGCGCACGATGCCCTGTTCGGAGTTGGCGCCGGTTGTTTCGACGAGCTGCTGGCCGGAACACGCTGCAGAATCACCACACTGAACGCGGCGCACAATCCGTTCTTTGGCGGACTCAATCCGGAACCGGTCCCGAAGAACTATGGTCCGAGCGCCGCTTTTCTGAGGAAGCATCCGCACGATATCTGCCTGGTGACCGATGGGGACGCAGACAGAATCGGGGGCATGGACGGCCGCGGCAATCCACTCTCAACGCATCAACTCATCTGCCTGCTTTTGCACCATTTTGTCACGAACCGAAAGGGCAGGGGACGCGTCATCAAAGCGCTGACCACGACCTCAATGGTGGACAAGATGTGCGCGGCGCACGGGTTGGAACTGGTCGAAACGCCGGTCGGATTCAAATATGTCGCGGGCGAAATGCTCAAGGGCGGCGCGCTGCTTGGCTTCGAAGAGAGCGGCGGTATCGGTTTCCCGGGCCACATTCCGGAACGCGACGGCATTCTGGCCGGCATGATGTTGCTCGAATTGCTCGCCACCGACCGCAAATCCGTCAACCATCTGATCGCGGAACTGGAAAGGAAATTCGGGACGCATCGTTACGCGCGC
>QHPW01000175.1:2650-5237 GCA_003219675.1 Verrucomicrobiota bacterium | reverse complement strand
CGGCGCTGATGGAATTCTGCAAAACCAACCCGCCTCTCCGCTTGCTGCGCTCGCCCGTGGCGGAGGTGAAATCCTTCGACGGCGTGAAATTCATCGCCTTGGACGGTTCCTGGCTCATGCTCCGCGGCTCCGGCACGGAACCGCTTCTGCGCATTTACGCAGAGGCCGGATCGGACGCCGAAGCGGAAAAATTGTTGAAGCTCGGGGCCAGACTGTCCCGGCAGCTCTGACCGAGGCGCGCCGCTTCCGCATCCGGTGTCCGGGAGATTTCCCTTTTCTTCGCTGTGGACACCGTTATCTTCTCGCGGAACGTTAGAGGGCGGATGCGGGCGCGCCAGGCGGAATAGGTTCATTTCGCGTTTCATGCTCCGCGTCGCTTCTTGAGCAATGGACGCAGCGCACATACGTAATTTCAGCATCATCGCCCACATTGATCACGGGAAGACGACGCTCTCGGACCGGCTGTTGCATCGCACCGGCACGATATCCGACCGGGAGATGCAGGAACAGTTGCTTGACTCGATGGACCTGGAGCGGGAGCGAGGCATCACCATCAAGGCCCATCCGGTGACGATGCTTTACCGGGCCGCCAACGGTGAGAACTACGAACTGAACCTGATTGACACTCCCGGGCACGTTGACTTTTCCTACGAGGTCTCGCGCAGCTTGAGCGCGTGTGAGGGCGCGCTGCTGATCGTTGATGCCGCGCAAGGCGTGGAGGCGCAAACGGTCGCCAACGTCCACCTGGCGATGAAGCAAAACCTGGCCATCATTCCGATCATCAACAAAATTGATTTGCCGCACGCGAACGTCCCCCTGACCCGGCAACAACTGGAGGAAATCCTGGCAATTCCCTCCGATACAGCCCTTCTCGCCAGCGCCAAAGAAGGCATTGGCATTGACGAAATCCTGGAGGCGATTGTCGCCCGGATCCCGGCGCCGAAACCGACCGGGGAGAAATCCTTGCAGGCACTGTCGTTCGATTCCTACTTCGATACCTACAAAGGCGTGGTCACGCATGTGAGAGTCTTCAACGGTGAGTTGGAGGCGGGGATGCTGGTCAAACTGCTGCACTCCGGCAAGACCGTCGAGGTGAAGGAGGTGGGCAGCTTCAATCCGAAACCTTACGTGCGCGAACGGCTGGAGACGGGCGAGACCGGTTACCTCACCGCCAATATCAAAAGTCCGTTGGATGTCAAACTCGGCGACACCCTGACCGACTCGCGATTTCCATCGCCGGCCCTGGCCGGGTTCCAGGAAGTTCATCCCATGGTGTTCAGCGGCATTTATCCGATCAACACGGCCGATTACGAACACCTGAAAGCCAATCTTGCAAAACTGCAGCTCAATGACTCGGCATTCGTTTACCAGTCTGAGAGTTCGGTCGCGCTCGGCTTTGGTTTTCGCTGCGGTTTCCTGGGTTTGCTGCATCTGGAAATCGTGCAGGAAAGACTGCGCCGCGAGTATGGCATGGACATCATCGCCACCTATCCCAGCGTGGTTTATCGGGTGACCCTGACCGACAAGACGCTGAAGGAAATTGATAATCCGGCCTATTTGCCGGAACCGAATTATATCGAGAAAATCGAGGAGCCGAGGGTCAAAGCCTTCGTGATTTGCCCGAACGAATATATCGGCGACATGATGGCGTTGATCTCGGAAAAGCGCGGCGCTGTTCAACACACCGAAACGCTCGATCCGCGAAGGGTGATGCTCACCAGCTGCATTCCGCTGAACGAAATTCTCATTGATTTCCACGACCGGATCAAAAGCATCACCCACGGCTACGGCTCGATGGACTACGAGCACGACGGCTGCCAGGAATCGGACATGGTCAAACTGGACATGCTGGTCAACGGCGAGCCGGTGGACGCGTTCTCCTGCATCGTTCACCGCAGCAAAGCGGAGGGCAGGGGACGCGCGCTGGCGGCCCGGCTCAAGGAAGTCATCCCCAGACAACAATTCCAGGTGGCGATTCAGGCGGCCATCGGCGGGAAAGTCGTCGCCCGGGAGACGGTCAGCGCCCTGCGCAAAGACGTGACGGCAAAATGTTACGGCGGCGACATCACGCGCAAACGCAAGCTGCTCGAAAAACAAAAGGAAGGAAAGAAACGGATGAAAGCAATCGGTTCGGTGAACATTCCGCAGGAGGCCTTCATCGAAGTGTTAAAGGCGTAAATGGGAACATTCATTCTTCGCTGGTTTCTCTCGCGGACAGTGCGCCACGCCGCGGATATGCGCCGCCAGGTCCGCAAATACGTTCATGCCCAGCGCGATTTGCTGGCGCCTGAGAAAATTCAGGAGATTTCCAAGGCCGCCCGCGAATTAAAAGGGGCGATTGCCTCGGGTGCAAAACTCGAGGACATCAACGCCCGGATGAAGAATCTGGAGAAGGTCGCCAACGAGAATCTGCTTCCCTACCCGAGCGCGGCCCTTCGCGAGAACATCGAGGTTTTTCTGGTCACCGGCGCGGTCGTGCTTGCGCTGCGGACGCTCTTCTTCCAGCCGATGGCCATTCCTTCCGGCTCAGCGCAGCCGACGCTCTGGGGCATCACCTCGGAGAATTTCAAGGGACGCTCCGACGTGA
>QHPW01000175.1:0-2568 GCA_003219675.1 Verrucomicrobiota bacterium | reverse complement strand
GTTGAGGGTGGGAGAAGTTGAGCGCGTTTGGAAATTCGTAAGAAAGCAGACCCTGTGGGTGGGGGAAGAACCTTTCACGTTCTGGTTTCCACCGGAGGATTTGGCGCCGCGCGCCGGACTGGCGGATGGGCAAATGATTAAACCGGACGAGGAATTCATTAAGCTTAAAGTCGTCAGCGGCGATCATTTGTTTGTGAACCGGATGAGCTACAACTTCCGGCACCCGCGTCGCGGAGAAATCATCGTCTTTTCCTCCGATAATATTCCCGGGCTGATTCAAAACACGCATTACATCAAACGGCTTGTGGCCCTGGGAGGAGAGCATGTGCGCATCGGCAACGACCGGCACCTCATCATCAACGGGCGGAGATTGGACGCTTCGACCCCGGGCTTTGAACTCGTCTATGGCTTCGACCCGAAGCAGCCTCCGCAAAAGGATCGCTATTCCGGCCACGTCAACAACTTCATCGCGCGCAAGTACGCGCCCTATGACCTGGCCCCCAATTTCCCCGACGAACAAGCCGATTTTTTTGTGCCGCCCGGCTATTACCTGGCATTAGGCGACAACACCATGAACAGTCATGACGGCCGTGCCTGGGGCTATTTTCCGCAGGATAAAGTGGTGGGCAAAGCCAGCTTTGTTTTCTGGCCGATCACGAGCCGCTTCGGTTGGGGGTACCGCTGACGCGGAAGAGGACATGATTCTCCGCTGGTTCCTCTCGCGCACCGTCCGCCGGGCGATCAATCTTTGCGCTCACGTTCGAAAAACCGTCAACTCTCAGCGCGATGTCCTGAGTGAGCCCGCCCTCGAAAACATCGCCGCGGCCATCGCGGCCGTGCAAGCGGTCATTGCCCCAAACGCGGACAAAAAGCTGGTCAAAGACCGGCTGACCGAGCTGGAAAAGGCCGCCCACAAATGGCTCCAACCGTATCCGCACGCGTCCCTGAGAGAAAACGTCGAGGTTGTCCTGGTCGCCGGGGCAATTGCTTTGGCCATCCATACCTTCTTTTTGAAGCCGTTCAAAATTCCGTCCGGCTCCATGCAGCCGACGCTTTACGGAATCACTTCTGAAAACCTGCTCGATGAACCGGAGGCGCGCATTCCTGCGGGGCTGGCGCGATTCATTGACTTCCTATGGCGCGGCACGTCCTACCTGCACGCCGTCGCCGAAACCGACGGGGTCCTCGAGGCTTTCGAACCGCCGAAGACAATCCTCCCGTTTGTCAAACGCCAGCGCATCAAGGTCGGCGGACAATGGTACGTTGTTTGGTCTTCGGTAGATCACCTGCTCGAACGCGCCGGCGTGGAACGCCGTCATTTTTACCGGAACGGCGACGACATTATCAAATTGAAGGTAACCAACGGCGATCACTTGTTTGTGGATCGCCTGACTTACAATTTCCGACGGCCCAAACGCGGCGAAATCATCGTCTTTGAAACCAAGGGAATCCTCAGCCCGACCACGGGTCTGCCGGCCATGGACCAGGACCAGTTCTACATCAAACGCCTGGTGGCGATGGGCGGCGAACGGGTCCAAATCGCCGATGATCGCCGCTTGCTTATCAACGGTCAGCGACTCGATCCTGCGACGCCGCGCTTCGAAAATGTTTATTCCTTCGATCCGACGCAGCCGCCGCGTGAGAACCAATACTCCGGGCACCTGAACGAGGCTGTTGCCGCGCGCTACGGCAAATCCGGCATCGCGCCGCTGTTCCCGGATGAGAGGCGGATTTCTCGCGTACCAACGTGATTGGAAAATACTGCTTCGTTTACTGGCCATTCAGCACCCGCTTTGGTTGGACTGCGCGATAAGTGCGTTTCGCACAATGTTAGTTATACTTAATACGAATCCGTCAATGGACTGGCGCACATGGCGCGCGGTTCAGCGGCACTCAAGGCCCTTCCAATATCCGGCGGTAAACACCGAGATATTCACCCGTGGTTCGTTCCCAGGAAAAATCCGCCGACATTGCGTTCTTTCGGAACTGCCGAAATAACCGCGGTTCGGCGTAGAGAACCAGTGCTTTCCGTATCGCTTTGGCCAGGGCGCGGGAGGAATACTCGTAAAACTTGATGCCATTCGCCCGCTCCAGCTCTTCCGTAGGGTCAATGATCGAATCGTCCAGCCCGCCGGTGGCGCGGACGATGGGGATGGTGCCGTAGCGCAGGCTGTACATTTGATTCAGCCCGCAGGGCTCGAACCGCGACGGCATGAGATAAAAATCACAGCCGGCTTCAATGCGATGGGAGAGCGGGTGATCGTAACCGATTCTGGCGGCGACTTTGTCCGGGTGGCGTCGGGCAAGATTCTGGAAGGCCTTTTCAAGCACCGGGGAACCGCTGCCGAGCAACACGAACTGCATTTTCGCGGCGAGCATTTCCTCCAATGCTCCCAGCAGAAGGTCGCTGCCTTTTTGGTCCACGAGACGACTGATGTTGCCGAACAGCGGAATGTCCGGCGCCTGGGGCAATCCCATTTCCTGTTGGAGCGAGCGTTTCTCGATTCCTTTGCCGCCGGGATTCCGGAGCGAGAAGGAACTCTTAAGAAACGGGTTTTGGGTTGTGTT
>QHPW01000174.1:3148-5540 GCA_003219675.1 Verrucomicrobiota bacterium | reverse complement strand
GACTTGGAGCAGCGGCGCAAAACCGACGGAGCGAAGGTGAAGATCGTAGCGCGATTGAGAGGTCAGACGGTGATGACTTTGGATTGGATTGCCGAACGTTTGCGGATGGGTTGCCGACACACTGTGGCCAATTGTTTGAAAGGGTAGGGTTTTCTACAATAGCCGGGACTGACACCTTTTGATGATCGTGAAGTGTTTTTCAGGACGGTCGGGCCCTGAAGTGAGGACAAAATCGGGCCACAGGTCAGAGTGCACCGGTTGGCGATTGAGGTCGCGTTTTGCAGGGAAGGAAACTGGCAGCGAGTGCAAGGTCATGGCGGACGGTGCGGGTATAGCGAGATCTGTCCACCTCGCCAGATCCCGACCAATAGCATCGCCGTGTGGCAGCGTGGACAATCGGGCGCGCAACTGATCTTGGGCGCTGGAGGTTGCGCCACTTCCGATTCCGGATCGGCCGGGGGAAGCCACGTTTGCTGTTCGGCCGGCGTGAGCAGCGGTTTTGCGCGCAGCAGCGCGCGCACACGGTTGGCGCGCACTTTGGCCGACGGGTGCAACCAGCCAAAGGTCCGGATCCGGGCAAAGCCGGTGGGCAAGGTGTGTTGCAGGAAGCGGCTCATGAACTCCAAGGGTTCCAGTTTGATGGAAGTAAACTCACCGGTTTTGCTCTGCTGGTTGGACTCGTTCGCTCCCGCTCACTCGGCCTGCGGCCTGCGCCGTTGCGCATTCTTTTCGGCGCTTCCCAAGCGCCTCAAATCTTTGTGGACGTCCAGACCGATATAATGCACTTTTTTGTTCATGGGTGTTTGGTTTCGTTCATTGATGATGAATCAGGCACGGCTTGTGCCTCTCACATGGCGGATAGGTCTCCACCCGGAGATAACCCGCGGAACTACACCGGAATCAAACACCCGCTTAACTTTTTTGTTAAGCCATAGGGTCTAGCCGCTCGATGAAAACCTTCGTCATCACCCTATTAGTGGCAGTCTGCTGCGCTGTCCGCGGAGACGATGCAAGCACCAACCTCATCGCGATTTGCCTCTTGGATAGGCCGCTTGCACAGCCGTGGGCGAAGCTCGATGCCGCAAACCTCAAGAATCTAAAACCGGTTTCGCCTCCAGTTCTTGTGGACTCTGACTTTGTGGCTTTCGACAGCTCTAATCACACGTTTGTCACAACGGGTGCAGCCGCAAAACGTCTTTCTTTGACAATCTGGTCACTCGCCAAGAAAGACGCCCCGGGGTGGTCGGCTGCTCCTTACGTCCATCACACTGGCGATTTCGAGTTGATACCCGTACCTGCTCCTTTTGTTCTTCAGGTGCGTGGTGAGCCGATTTATGCAGGCGCGTTCTACACCTCGGTTTCGTCTTCCGGTTTTTCAGGGCCTGTCATTATGGCTGAGGAGATGTTCATTAGCACTAATGTCCCGACGAGCGCCAAATTCTCGTTCTCGATTCAGCTTGGTTACCCGGGGACATTGCCGGGAACGCCCGATCCACGAAACGACAATCGGATCGTTTCTGCCGTGCAGACACTACTCGCGAAAAAGAAATGACCGACGCGGCTAACCCCCGCGCTCCTGCGAACCCGGCCATCGCAAACTGCGAATTGAAGCGGCGGGTCGGCGCTGGCATGCCGGGTTATAGGCGCGAGTCCTCTTATTTGGCCAAGGGGTTTTGCACGACGAAAACGTAGCGCGCCGAGACTTTTTCTTTCCGAGGAGCCTTCACTCGACGCTATCCGTGTTGCAAAATCGAACAGAATCCCGCGCTTGACTGAGGAAAAAAAGCGTGAGGAAATCATGCGAAACGTGTCCAATGAATATTATGAAGATCCTTCATCAGCGAGATCTTTGGACCTCCGCGACGCGTCTGCGACGGCCCGTTCAGTCGGCGGACGGTGCGTTTACTCTGATCGAGTTACTCGTGGTCATCGCGATCATTGCGATCCTGGCCGCCTTGCTCTTGCCGTCACTCGCCAGTTCCAAGGAGCGCGCCAAAGAGACGACCTGCATCAATAACTTCAGGCAGATCGCTATTGGGACGAGCCTGTATCAACAGGACTACCAGTCTCGATTCCCTCCAGCACGCGTCGAGCGGAGGAATCCGGTGACCGGGGAAGTCATTGGGATGGTCGATACCCGCTACACGTTGGGAGGGCGCATGCAGAAGAATGACGACCACTCTCTGAACAACTATGCGAGACCGGAGGAGCGACCGCTGCACCGCTACGTCAGCGCCGCCGAGTCCTTTCGATGCCCGGCGGACCGAGGTGTGGCGGTGCAGGTGTGTAATAACTGCCCAAGGATGACCGAGACTAAATGGGAAGAGTTAGGGTGCAGTTACGTGTATAATGCCGCGGCTTTCACGAAGTTAGCCAACCCTCCGACCCTCCT
>QHPW01000174.1:0-3083 GCA_003219675.1 Verrucomicrobiota bacterium | reverse complement strand
CACGACCTTGGGGATGTCCAAACGCAGCCGCTATATGGGTGCAGTGGCATCGCGCTCGGGGAAATCACGAGTTCACCGACGCGGCGCGCGCGCCCCAGAGGTTTTTCTCCCCCATCTTGTTCGTCGATGGTCACGTGAAGATTCACAACTTCAGCAAGGCCTTGACCGTCGACCCGATCCATCCCTACGAACCCCAGCCGGACTGGATTTGGTATCGGCCTCTGGACAGTGCCCTCACCTCCCGTTAGCCGCGTCCCGTTTGAGAAGCAGACCCCGATTGCTTCCTTGCACGGGCTCAGCACTGCGCTCGTCCGCACCTTTGGCGAACTCGGCGTCGGAGGGAGTGATATGGCGACGTTGCTGGCGGAGGCCGTCGAGGCGGAATGCATTTTGTGCCGAATCAGCGTGTCGGGAGCGGATCTAATCTCCACGAGCCAGGGTGGCGACACGGACGCGGCCGGTGTCAACGAAAAGTTGGTCCGGCTGCGGCTGGGTTACTGCTGCCGAAAGGGCTGCCCTTCCAGCTATTACGTGGTGCGTTTCGCACCTCGCCCGGGCATCGAATGGAGTCAGTTATGGGGCCGGGCTGAACCCGGTCTCGGGTTACCGGCGGAGCCTGCTCCAGACGAGAACGTGCCACGGCCCGCTCTTTGGAGGAACCTTATTCCCGCGGCGTGGGTTGAGCGCGCACGAAAACCTGTCGTCCTCGGTGTCGTGTTCCTTCTGGTTCTTGTGCTCTTCATCATTGGCGGCTGCCGCGTACCCGGTCTGACGCCCAAGTCGCGCGTTTTTATTGTTTCAGACGTGCAGCACTTGCCGGTTGATGCTTCGGTGCGCGGAGAGTGAAAATGCCCTGCTTCAAGAGCTTGTCGCTCCTCGGTGTCCTGGCGTTGTCGGCGTGCAGCCGACAGAACGTGGATCCTGTCGGTCAGGCGCACAACGGCGTTACCAATCTCCCTCTGCACCGCACCCAACACGCAGTAATCCAAGCGATTGATGGTGTAGCGTTGCACCCGGGCAGACGACGCGACGAGATCCTGCCCATTGACCATCCAATGTTCGGCTCCGGCGAGACTGACGGCACTGAGCTCGCGAGTGAAGACCTGGTGGTGGGAGTGAACTTCGGCGGAACGGCGCGCGCTTATCCTCTCTGGATCCTTCGAAGTCGGGAGATCGTGAATGATCGATTCGGGAGCGACGCGGTCTGCGTGACATACTGCCCGCTGTCGGCGTCAGCCGTGGTGTTTCTCTCCCGAGTGGGTAGCCGATCGCTAACCTTCGGCAATGAGGGCGCTCTGTACGAGTGCAACCTGGTTCTCTATGACCGGCAGACCTACAGCCTCTGGTATCAGCTTAGAGGCAGCGCGATCACCGGGGACTACAAGAACGCCCGACTGCTGATCATCCCCGCCGTCGTCGTCCGCTGGGCCGATTGGCGGACGCGGTACCCGAGCTCAACGATTCTCGTCGGCGATCAACAGGGCGGCCGGTTCTTCAGAACCCGCGACTCGGCTGCGCCAATCCTCCCGGACGCGGCAGAACCGATGGCACCGGTTAGCCGCAGGGACCCACGGTTGGCGCCGACGCAGCGGGTCCTCGGCTTTCATTACGAAGGGCGCGACCTCTGTTTTCCGATGGCGGTTGTCGATCAGCTCTCCGATGGTTGGGGCGCCATTGCGGGGATACAAGGCACCTTCGATGTGCG
Organism: Verrucomicrobiota bacterium; assembly: GCA_003219675.1. Taxonomy (GTDB): domain Bacteria; phylum Verrucomicrobiota; class Verrucomicrobiia; order Limisphaerales; family AV2; genus AV2. Next base: position 1,378 of record QHPW01000174.1, on the reverse strand, counting down.
GCAGGCCGGCGGGATCTTGGACGTAGTCGGACCGGATGGTTCCGCGTTGACGACCATCGGCGCCTACTGGTTCGCGTGGCACGCCGCGTTTCCTGGGGGAGACGTGATCACGAACCGTTCTCGGTGAACGAGATGGTGGAGGGCGCCGGGTGTCAGTTCCGCTTCACCCGCAAAAATCCGCGTCGAAACGCGGGGAGTCCGTCGCCAATTGTCACCAAAGAAGCGGAGACGTTTTCACGTCGTTGCGGTTAGGTGCGGGCCGCTGGCCGTTTGAGTTGGGTAATGCAAAATTCCGTCTTGTTTGCGCGCGCGCGAAAGCAGTAGCTTGTCAATCAGCGCAAAAAAGAGCGCAACTGGGTGGAACCGGTCTGGAAGGAACGGATAAGCATGGAAGGTGGAAACGCAGAGTCGGAGCTGCCAATCGAGCCGGGCGTTACAGACCCTGCGACGGAACAAAAAAAACCGTCCGAGGCGGAGTTGCTCATTCCAGTCGCCACAATTCATTCTGCAGGCACGGTAAGCCAATACCCGGTTATCTGCTCCTCTTGATGTGCTTGGCCATGTGGATCGGCGGCTGCGTTTTCTTCGTTACCTCATTTGCTTGGCTCGTTATCACAGGGATCAGCAGGCGACGAGAGCTACCTAAGCGCTACAGCGCCGGTGCGGGCCGTTTCGTTTTGCACGTCGTGGGAGATTTTGATAGTGTGGTTGCAGGTCAGCGGCGGCTTACCCACCGGTCGCTGAGCTTTTGTCGGGTGCGAAGCAAATAGCGCATGAAAATTGCCGTGCAGCCAACTTGCCTGACTTGCAGAGTGCGGTTGGCGCGCCTGCTCGTCCTGATTTTGTTTGGATTTGTGGCTATCCTCTGCGTCGCGCAGTTTGCAGTGCCGGCTATCTACCCAGACCGGACGCAGGTGAGGACTCGGTTCACGACGGGCACAGCGATGCCCGGTGCGGCCGCCCGTCCGGGGTTGCATTTCGGATCGGTGACAGCGCCTTCTGAAGAGCAAACCCGTTATGTTTACGTCAGGATCGGTAGTAACGTCTGGCTCTGTGAGCTTATTACCACTTCACAGCCATGACCAATCAAGTTACCGCGCCGCACCTGTCAAGACGCTGCAGCGAACCGCCGCCCCGCTGGGCAGTCGGACGAACACACAGGTCAACTGACGCTACAAGTCATCCAGACGCCCGCCAATTCGCTCAGCAGCCATAAGGTCTAGGCCACATTGGAGCGTTATGGAGGAATCGAGCGATGACAATCGGGAAAGCTGGATGACTCGGTTTCTCTGGGTTCTCGCTTGGGCATTCGCTATCTACATCCTGTTCTTTGAGCTGCTTGTTTTAGATGAGTGCTGGCTTAAAACATTTTTCATTG
>QHPW01000177.1 GCA_003219675.1 Verrucomicrobiota bacterium | reverse complement strand
TGCGGTAAGGCACCGTCGTCACCTCGGCCTCCAGGTCGGCACCGTCCAGCTTGAACTGCACGCCCACCACGTCGACATCGTCCGAGGCGTTGGCCGTCACTGTAACCAAGGAACCGGAAACGGTCGCATTGTTGGCTGGAGCCGTGATCGTAACGGTCGGTGGTGTGATGTCCGGAGGAGGCGCGCTCGCCTCGCGGCCGGCGCAATCCCAGGTGGCGCGACCGTCCACCAGCATGAAGCTCATCCCGTTCAGCCTTGCCCCTTCCAAGCCGAGCAGGCTGGCGGGCACTTCCAAACGCACCCACTGACCGGCGGGCGGCAAGTCGCCCATGTCACGACGGTTGGAAGTCCCGTAGGTACCCCAGGCAATGACGTTTTCTCCCCAAAACGCCCGGTGCTCATAACAGCCGTCGTTCCACTCCAGCATGACTTCCCGCGGCGGGTTGTTCGGATCCAGATAGATGTACGCAAACAGCGTGTCCCCCGTGAACACCTCCAGCGCGTTCGTCGCCTTTTCAAAGTAGTGCCGGTGGATGCCGGAAACGAGGTCGGACTGATGAGCCGCTGCGCCCGAATAGGGCGCGGGATTATTGGTGACCCAATTCCAGGGTTCACCGCTCCACGAATCACCGCCATCGACGCCAGGCACAGCCCCTGCAGGCAACGCGTCATCCACCCAAAAGGTGATCGGCGTACCTTCCGGTAGCGGGCGTGGGCCAAGCGCATTCGCCAGATTCAAACGGCCGCCGCTAACACATTTGCCCGCAAGACCGGGCAACGGATCGACTCCGGACAACACGCGCCTGATGACCTGGTGAGGAGTCAGACCGGGATAATGTGCCCAGACCAGCGCGCAGGCGCCCGCAACCTGCGGCGCGGCCATCGACGTGCCGTCGAAATAACGGTAATCTCTGTCCGACCCGTTCCAGCACGAAAAGATCGGCGAACCCGGTGCGCCAAGTTGGACCGTATTCGCCCCGAAATTGGAAAAGAACGCCTTCGTATCCGTGCGGTCCGTGGCCGCCACGGCAACGACGTTGTCGTATCGATAACTGGCCGGGTAGAGAGAAAACGCGTCGTTGTCGTTGTCGTTGTTGCCGCACGCCGCCACAAAGAGGATCCCCTCGTCGCGCACGCTGTTGACCGCGTCCTGCAGGGCCGCGGACGTGAAACTGTAGCTGCCCCAACTGGCGTTGATGATTCTCGCCCCTTTGCTCCGCGCGTAATCAATGCAGGTGATCGCGTCCGAAATTGAGCCGTTTCCCTGGGAGTCGATAAACTCGCAAGCCATCAATTGCACCCGCCAGCACACCCCCACCACGCCGACGCTGTTATTGCCCGCCGCGCCGATGATCCCGGCAACGTGCGAGCCGTGGCCGTAATCGTCGTTTGGATCACCGTTGTTCAGGAGCGTGTTGATGCCGTGCACGTCGTCGATGTATCCGTCCCCATCATCATCCACGCCGTTGGTCGCCTTGTCGCGTCCCAGCTCATCGAGGCCGGTCTCGCCGGGATTAACCCACATGTTGGGCGCGAGGTCTTCGTGGGTGTACCGCACCCCGGTGTCGATCACGGCCACGATGACATTGCTGGCGGTGTTTTGGATGTCCCAGCCCTCGGTCGCATGAATGTCCGCTCCGGGCACGCCGTCGTATTGGCCCAGGTTTTTCAAGTTCCAGAGATCGCCGTTCCCATAGTTGAAGTCATTGGGTTCCAAAAGAACGTTCACGGTGTAGTCCGGTTCTGCATAGGCGACCCGACCGCTTCGTTGATAGGCGGCAATGATCGCTCGCAGGTTGGCTTGCGGGGGTAGCTTGAGGACCTGCAGATTGCCGATGCCAGAGAACGTGCGCAAAGCCTGGCTTCCGAAGCGGGAATGAAGTTCGGCCATTTCCGGTAATGAAACTTTCTCCTTTGGTTTGACCAGGATCCGATCGCTGCGAAATCGCGCAGCGGCAGGCACTGGGGCAGAGTTCACCCTTTGCGTTGTAATTACACTTCCCCCAAGGAGAAGTCCGATCGCCAGCGAGCAAAGCCAAAAGGCTTGCCCGCGCTGTGTTGTTTTGGTTTTCAGAAACGCACAATCTGAAATGACCGCCCGACAGTTCGTCTTCATCGTTTGTTTTCCTGTTGATGACTGGCCTTACAAACATCTCACGAACGTCCTACAAATAATCCAAACATCTCCTACAAGGCGGCTATTAGATAACTCGCAACTGCCATTGAACAGTCGGGTGATGAATGTAAAATGTGACGGGTGAAACGGCGAAGAGACCGGTGGGTGCTCGGGCGAGTGTTGAATTGCGCTCTTTTTCAATCGAAAATCCCGGTAGTGGCCTAATTTGGTGGCGACGGTGCTGCGGCATCGCCGTGCGCCGCGGCAGCGGCGCACCCACCTCAAGCAAATTAGGGCACTATCGAAAATCCGCGCTAGTGGCCCAACTTTCCGGCATGATCCCAGGTGGCGCGGCCGTCGTATAAGATGAAGTTCATTCCCGAAAGCGAGCGGCCTTCCAAATCCACCGCGCTGGCCGGCACTTCCAGTCGCACCCACTGCCCGGTCCCTGGCAACGGTCCCATCGACCGCTGGCTCGCCGTCCCGTCGCTCCCCCAGGGAATCAGATTCTCGCCCCAGTAGGCCGCGTGCGACCAGGACGCACCATCAAACCACTGAAGCATGAGTTCCCGGGGCGCATTGGACGGATCCAGAAACACCTCGATGAACAAACTATCACCGGCACTCACCGTCAACCTTGCCGCGGCTTCGGCGAAGTAGTGATAGTGTATCCCCGCGCCGAGACTGGATTCATGGGCCAGCGTGCCGGAGTAGGGTGCCGGATTACTGCTCACCCACTGCCAGCTATCCCCCCCATCGGCCCCCGTCCACGCCCCCTGACGACGACCGTCACCCCATTCGCAGTGCCCTGGTTACCCGCCCCATCCCGCGCCACCGCCGTCAAGCTGTGCGAACCGTTGCCGGTCGCACTCGTATTCCAACTGAAGCTGTAAGGCGCGGACATGACTTCAGCTCCGAGATTGGCCCCATCCAGTTTGAATTGGACGCCGACAACACCCACGTTATCCGAGGCATTGGCCGAGATGGTGACAGTGCCGGCAATGGTGGCGTTGTTCGCCGGCGCACTGATGGACACGCTGGGGGGCGTGGCATCTGGCGGCGGATCGGAGCCGCTCACGCTCACGAACACTCCCTGGCTCGGATTGAAATAGGTGCCGCTCGATGTGCTCTCCAGTTTTACCGCGCGCACCATATAGGTGTAGGTTCCCGACGCGACGCCTGTATCGGTGAAACTGGTTCCGCCGACCAGCCCACTCGTCAGACGGGTGAAGGGTCCGGCGGCGGTGTTTGCGCGGTAAACGTGATAACCCAACACTGCATCAGGAGAAGCCGCCCAGCTCAAACGCACCCCGCTCGAATCCGTCGTGCCCGTCAACCCCGAGGCGGGCGCGACCGGATGCAACCGCAGAGCAGGATCGCCCATCAGCGCCACGTGCACCAGACCGGCGGAATCATTGATTTGATTTCGATAGAGTCCGTTGGGTCCGTTGTTCTGCGTCAGGCGGGTGCTGAACCCAATGGTTTCGCCCAGGCCCATGTGATGGCCGAACCAGTGCGGCAGGCCCGCATACACCGCGGCCAAGCCAAACGTTCTGGTGCCTAGCGCGCCACGCATGAAGTTGTTCTCCGAATCCCAGTCCGCGAGCCAACTGCCGGTAAACATGTAAAACACGGCGATGGTATCGGTGGCGACAAAGTCCCAAGTCGTGCCTTCGTTGTACGGACCCGAATTGCATAGACCGGTGATGCTGGTATAGCTGCCGGCCCCGCAACCGTAGGCGCAGAGATAATTCTGTCTGGCCAAGGTAGGAAACCATTGCCCGGTCGGCACGTCGGTGATATTCGCCGAGGCAAACCACGGCGCGAAGTTGCGCCAGCCACTGGCGGCATAAGCCTCTCCATTCCGAACCCCAAGGTCATCATGAATCAAACCGCGGCGTTCCGCACTCAGGAGCCTGTGGCGATAGTTGTGGTCTTTGTTCAAATACTGCCGCAGCAATTCCTTCTCACCCTGGTCGAATGCCGTCAGGTTCGACAAATCCACACGGCCCACTTGCAACTCCACGGCCGATGGCGGATAGGATTGATCGAATTTCCCGTCGCCTCGCACGTTCCAGTTCCGGGTACTCTCCGCTCCGGTATGGTTCACCAGAAAGTCGGTCCAGGTGCCGTCCATGTCACCGTAAAAAACATCGGCCGGCCAGGCGCCTTGATGGGCCGGCACATGAAAATCCGCCGCCAGATCACCGGAGTAAGGCACCGGCACATGGCCGAACAGAAACACCGCCTTTACGTTCGCCGGGTCGGTGTTGTAATCGGCTCGGATCAGGTTCTTCACGTTAAGCACCGAATCGTTGCGGGCCACGTCATGGCGAAGCACCATCCAGCCGTCGCCCGTCAGGTCCTGCTGCAAACGACTTAATTCGTCGGCCAGCTCCCCCGCATACGTGTTGTCCACGATCAGAACAAGCCTGCCCCGCTGGTCCACCAATGCCGCGTTCACCCCCGCGTCAATGTAGCCGTAGCCGCTGGAATGGTAGGCCGAGTTGGTTTTGAAAATCTGATACTCGTAGGCCGAACCGATCGCCACATTGTCGTCGCTAAACCCGGTCACGCTGCCGGGCACAACGCTGCCTGCGCCCCAGGAAGTGGCGCCGACAGACTTGCGATAAACCGTGTAACTGTCAGGAACCGCAACAGTGTCCTGCGGCCAACTGAGCGTGATTCGTGGCGGCGACGTTTGCACCGATGCAGTGACGAGCACGGCATAGTCCCAGGTGTTCTCCACAGCCAGGGCGGCTTGAGCCGCCAATGCCAGAAGAACCGCCATAAGCCGACAACCAGTGTTTCGCATAAATCGTAAAGCGACCGAATTCTGTTATCGCCCCGGGCGCCACACTGCGGACTGCTGCGGGCCGGCCTCGAGATGGCTTGCCGTGAAGAGATGGTACCGACACATCGGCGCTGGATCAGCCCATCACCCAAAGCGCCGGCAAGGAATAAAATCCTTAGACAGAAGGTGTCCGTTGCCAGCGGGCCACAGCGCGCGAATAAACGTTCAACGTCGCCGCCGCGGTCTTGTCCCAGTTGAAGCACTGGGCGCGTTTTAGACCGGCCTCGCGCAGGACAGCGCGCAAAGAGTGGTCGCTCGCCAGCCGAGCCATCTGTTGTTTCAAGGAGTTGACGGATTCCGGATCAACCAACGCCGCGGCGTCGCCCACCACTTCGGCCAGTGAGCCGCGCGTCGAGCTGATGACCGGGCAACCGCATGCCATCGCTTCAATCGGAGGCAGACCGAAACCCTCAAACAAGGATGGATAAACAAAGACGTCGGCCGCGCGATACCAGTTCGACAACTCCGCTTCCGGCACGAAGCCCAGGCAATGAATGTCGCGCGCGAAGGGCGATTGGCGGAGAAAAGCGTGAATCACTTCGGCACCGTGCCAATCACTCCCGCCGAGCACTAATCGCCAGTCAGATCTGGTTTCCGCTTTGAAGCGATTGAAGGCCTCGATTAAACGGACGTGGTTCTTGGCCGGATGTTCCAGGCGCGCGACGTAAAGGAAAAACCGTTGATGCAAACCCAGCCGTTGGCCGGCAAACGCCCTGGCTTCTTCGCGCGAGCCGGGGAAAAACCGTCCGTGATCCAGGCCGTTATAAATCATGGTCAGTCGTTCCGCCGATAACCGGAAGAAATCCAATATGTCGCGACCGGTTTCCTGACTGACGGCGATGATTTCGTCCTGTCGATGCGCCAGCCGACGCGCGACGACGCGTCCGTAGAACGTCCGTTTCGGGTCATATTTGTTGGCCAGCCGGAACGGCGCGAGATCATGGATCGTGGCCACCCGCGCGCAGGGCCGCGCCCAGAGCATTCGCCGATAGCTCGGCACGTGCAGCACGTCGAGCCGATGCCGACGCGCCAGACGCGGCAAAATAATCTGGTGCCACAGGATGTTTTTCACCGGCGGACGGAACCGTTCGGGCACCGGCGCCAGCTTCATCCTCGGCTCGACAAAAGCGAACAACGGCAAATCCTCTTCCAGCACATAGAGGGTGAACTGATGCCGCCCGGCATACGGCAGAAAGGCGCGCAACAGGGAAAAAACGTACTGCGCCACGCCGCTGCGGCCCCGCTGAATGACGGAGGTGGACAGACCGACGTTCATGACGCGTCGTCCAGGAGAAAGGATTCGAGTTTCGACAAGCGGAGAACGTTCCGGACTACGGGCGACGCGCCGGCGAAGCGAACGCAGGCGCCCCGTCGCGGCGCATATTTCTTCGCGCGGACCATCACCCCGATGCCGCTGCTGTCAATGAACCGCACGTGCGAG
>QHPW01000176.1 GCA_003219675.1 Verrucomicrobiota bacterium | reverse complement strand
AGGAATACGCCTTCCAGGGACTCGCCGACGGCAGGGAGGTTTCGTTTCAAATCCGGCAATACCGCGTGCTCGCGCGCGAAGGCGAAAAACTGGCGCCCGAAGTCGCCGTGACGCACGACGTGCCGCTGGCGCTCGGCGAGGGGATTTAGAAGCCCTGACGCAAACAACCCGAACCGAGAGATTGAAGCTAGTGCCTTATCTGCTTGAGGTGGGTGCGCCGCTGCCGCGGCGCACGGCGGTGCCGCAGCACCGCCGCCGCCAAATTAGGACACTGCCACGTTGAATGCCTCTTCGACAACCCCTTTCAGAGCTGGTATAAGCCCGTCGAGCGTCATAACCATGAACTGGAACAACACCGTTTTAGTCGTCGGCTCCGCAGGCCGCATCGGCCAGGCCGTAGTCGCAGAATTGCAACGAAGAACGATTCCTGTGCGCGGATTCGATTTGGTCAAGACCCCCGGCCTGGACGATTGTGTCGTCGGCGACATCACTCAAGGGGAAGACTTGAAACGAGCCGCGACCGGAATCGGCACTCTGATTCATCTGGCAGCCACGCCTGACGACGACGATTTCCCGACGAAGCTTCTGCCCAATAACATCGTCGGCGTTTATCAGGTGATGGAAGCGGCCCGGCTCGGCGGAGTGCGGCGACTCATCCTGGCCAGCAGCGGACAGGTCAACTGGTGGCAGCGAACGGCTGGAAAATTGCCCGTCCGCGTGGAAGACCCGCCCAGCCCGCGGTACTGGTATGCCGCCACGAAAATGTTTCTGGAGGCCATCGGCCGCGGCTACGCTGAATCGCACGGCATCGGCGTCATCGTGGTTCGGCTGGGGTGGTGTCCTCGCACGCCGGAGCAGGCACAGGAAATCGCCTCGAGTGAATGGGCGCAGGACGTCTATTTGAGTCCGGGCGATGCCGGACGTTTTTTCGCTTGCGCCGCCGAAACCAGGACCGACATTCGATTCGCCATTGTTTATGCCTCCAGCAATCCGATTCATCGCGTGCATTTCGACTTGGAGCCCGCCAGGAATCTCGTCGGTTTCGTTCCGCAGGAAACGTGGCCGCAGGGAAGCGAAAGGGTTGAAGCTTTAAAGCGTTAACACCGACGGCATGGTTGAGCGATCCCACGAGTCCCGGAGTCGTCCACGCTTTCATTCCATTGAAGGGATATTCGACTCTTGAGTTGCGCGCCAGGTCTGCTTGTCAATCATAAGACCCGTTTATAGATTGCTCTGCGCTCTTCGCGTCTTGGCGGTTTCATTTTTCACCGCGGAGGCGCGAAGACCGCAGAGAGGATTTGCGGTCGGAGCGTTCTCTGAACGGGTAACCCAGAAGAACCCGTCCCTGAAAAAGCTCTCATGAATTGGCGCTGACAGACCGCTGCCGACGAAAATTGCGGCTTGAAATGATTCTCCGGGCCGCTATACAAGAGGAACTCTTTGCGCGGCTTGAGCGTTTGTGTCGGTTTGGCATCGGCCGGTTTCCGTGAGTCAACGCTTTGGCCGAGGCGTGTTGTACCATGAAAGCGTTTTTTGCCCGCGCGATCAGACCGATCCTGGTTTTTTTCCTCTGCCCGGCCGCCGGTGTTGCCTGGGATTACGAAGGCCATCGTCTGGTCAATCAATTGGCGCTGGCGACGCTGCCGGCGAGCTTCCCCGCATTTGTCCAAAGGCCGGAAGCGCGGGAGCGCATAGCCTTTCTGGGTGGAGAGCCGGATCGCTGGCGAAACACGTCCGATTTGCCGTTGAAACATTTCTATTCACCCGATCACTTCATTGACCTGGAGGACCTGGCGCTTTATCGCCTGAAACCATCAACACTCAGCCATTTCCGCTATGAATTCACGGCGCAACTGGCGTTGGCACGCGCGGCCAACCCGAGAATATTCCCCCCTATCGCCGCCACCAACGACCTGGACCGCACCAAGGCGCTGATTGGTTTTCTGCCCTGGACCATCACGGAATATTACGCGAAACTGAAGTCGACTTTTTCCTACCTGAATGCTTTTGAAGAATACGGGACCCCGGAGGAAATCGCCAACGCCCGCGAGAACGCCATTTTCTTCATGGGTGTCATGGGCCATTTCGTCGGCGACGGGGCGCAACCGCTGCATACCACCCGTAATTTCAACGGTTGGGTGGACCCTAATCCGCGCCGTTACACGACGAACCATAACTTCCATGCCTGGATTGATGGCGGCTACTTTCAAAAAGCAGGCTTCCTCAGCCCTGCCGGCCTGCAAAGCCGCCTGCGCCCGGCGCAAATGCTTTGGCCGGACGATCCCAAAGCGCATCACGACGACATCTTTCCAGAAGTGATGCGGTTTATTGTCGAACAGAACAAGCAGGTGGAGCCGCTTTACCAATTGGAGAAAGAAGGGAAACTGAGCGGCGAGAGTGAGGCGAGTTTATCGGGGCGCGCTTTTTTGGCCGATCAATTGATCCGGGCGGGACGATTGCTCGGTGACCTTTGGTATACCGCCTGGCAACAGGCCCCCATCGACACGTATCTGCGCACGCACCTGCTGAAGCGCAAAAACGGCAACAGCCAGGTCCCATCCCGTTCATCGGTTGGTATTCCGAAGTCAAATAACGAGAATTAAGCTGCGCCAGCGTGGCGAGATTGCATGGACCCAATAAGGTCAAGGACACGGGTAGGGAGTGCCTTAATTTGTTTGTAGCGGCGGTCTGTGACCGCCGAAAACGGCGCTCATAGAGCGCCGCGGGATTCGGCTTTCTCGGCATCGAACTGAATGAGGCCCGCAACCTTGCCCATGCGGAAGTCATTTCCACGGATGCCAGCCGAGTCGTCGTGCGCGTCATTCCCACGGACGAGGAACTCATAATCGTTCGGGCAGTCTCAGCCTGGCTGCTCAGAAGAAGAGTATTGACTAATGAAGATGAAACCGAAACCTCTCGCTCCCCAAATGTTGCGCAAGATGGACGCCTAGTGGCGCGCGGCGAACTACCTTTCGGTCGGTCAAATCTATCTCTACGACAATCCGCTGCTGAAGAAACCGCTCAAGCTGGCGCATATCAAACCGCGTCTGCTCGGCCATTGGGGCACGACGCCGGGGCTGAACTTCATCTACGTTCATCTAAACCGCGTTATCAACCAATACGACCTCAGCACTATCTACATCACCGGGCCGGGTCACGGCGGACCGGGTTTGGTGGCGAACGCCTACCTCGAAGGAACTTACAGCGAGGTTTATCCCAACATCTCCCAGGACGAGGAAGGCATGAAACGGCTGTTCAAGCAGTTCTCCTTCCCCGGTGGTGTTCCCAGTCACGTCGCTGCGGAGACGCCGGGCTCCATTCACGAAGGTGGCGAATTGGGTTACTCACTGGCCCACGCCTACGGAGCGGCCTTCGACAATCCCGACCTGCTGGTCGCATGCATCGTAGGTGATGGAGAAGCGGAGACCGGCCCGCTGGCCACGAGTTGGCACTCGAATAAATTTCTCAACCCGGTTCAGGACGGCGCCGTGCTGCCCATTCTCCACCTCAACGGCTACAAAATCGCCGGGCCGACCGTCCTGGCCCGCATTTCGCGCGACGAGTTGGAAGCCCTGTTTCGCGGGTACGGTTACAAGCCGTATTTTGTCGAAGGCGAGGACCCAATGCAGATGCATCGTTTCATGGCCACCACGCTCGACGCGGTTGTGGCCGAGATCCAGCGCCTTCAACACGACGCTCGAAAGAACGGGTTCAAGCAACGTCCGCACTGGCCCATGATTATCCTGCGCTCGCCGAAAGGCTGGACTGGCCCAAAGGTGGTTGATGGCAAACCGGCCGAAGGCACCTTCCGCTCGCATCAGGTGCCGATGGGCGAGATGGCAGACCGTCCCACACACTTGAAACTGCTGGAGAAATGGATGAAGAGTTATCGTCCGCAGGAGTTGTTCGACCAGACGGGCCGACTCATCGCCGAACTCGCGGAGTTATCTCCGAAAGGCGAGCGCCGCATGAGCGCCAATCCGCACGCCAACGGCGGCCTGCTTCTGCGTGACTTGCGCCTGCCGGATTTCCGCGACTATCGGGTAAAGGTGACGAGGCGTGGCGGGGTCGAAGCCGAAGGCACGCGCGTCCAGGGCCAATTCATCCGCGACGTGCTCCAGTTAAATGCCGACGCCCGCAACTTCCGCGTCTTCAGCCCGGACGAAACCACCTCCAACCGTTGGAACGCGGTGTTCGAGGTGACGAACCGCTGCTCGACCGCGGAGACTATCTCCACAGACGAGTGCGTCGCGCCCGATGGCCGCGTGATGGAGATGTTGAGCGAGCACCAGTGCCAGGGCTGGCTCGAAGGCTACTTGCTCACCGGCCGGCACGGATTCTTCAGTTGCTACGAGGCGTTCATCCACATTGTGGATTCCATGTTCAACCAGCACGCCAAGTGGCTCAAGGTGGCAAACCACATCCCTTGGCGTCGCCCGATTGCTTCCTTGAACTACCTGCTCTCATCGCACGTGTGGCGCCAGGACCACAACGGTTTCAGTCATCAAGACCCCGGCTTCATCGACCATGTCGTGAACAAGAAGGCGGAAATCATCCGCGTCTATCTGCCGCCCGACGCGAACACGTTGCTCTCGGTGACGGACCATTGCCTGCGCAGCCGCAATTACGTCAATGTGATTGTTGCCGGCAAACAACCTGCGCCGCAGTGGCTCGACATGGACTCTGCTATCAAGCACTGCACCGCCGGCATCGGCATTTGGCCGTGGGCCAGCAACGACCGGGGCGGTGAACCGGATGTGGTGATGGCTTGCGCGGGCGACGTGCCGACGCTGGAAACGCTGGCCGCTATGGACTTGCTCCACAAGCACGTGCCGCAACTCAAAGTCCGGGTAATTAACGTCGTCGATTTGATGACGCTGCAACCCAGGAGCGAACATCCGCACGGCTTGAGCGATCAGGAATTCGACATGCTGTTCACGCGTGACAAACCGATCATCTTCGCCTTCCACGGTTACCCGTGGCTGATTCATCGGCTCACGTATCGCCGCACCAACCACAAGAACCTCCACGTGCGCGGCTACAAGGAAGAAGGCACGACCACCACGCCGTTCGACATGGTGGTGCTGAACGACCTCGACCGCTTCCATCTCGTCGAGGACGTGATTGACCGCGTGCCGCGGCTCGGCGCCCGCGCGGCCTATCTCAAGCAAGCCATGCGGGACAAGCGGATTGCGCACAAAGAATACATCACCCAGAAGTGGCAGAAAGTCTGATCTGCTGTTAAGTCCAGGAATCACGCTCGCCACGGCTGTTTCATTTCTCATGACGAATCTTGCTGCTTCATTCCCCGCCAAACAACGGCCCGTCCAATAGTCGTTGTCTTTTTCAGGATACTTGCCCAATCCGCCGGCGGACGCAGCCCGGCTCCGCAACCCCGTTTATCCTGACATTCCCTTATCTGGTTCATGATCGGGTCTTGTACCCGCATTTCTTTTTGTTTGTCGCGGGAGGGATTCCTGTCGCGGCGGCGTAGATAAGAATGTGAACCATCGGCGACAAAGAGTCGCCGATAAAGAAAGACAACTATGAAAACCTCGCTTCTAATCGCAATTGCAGTGGCTGCGGGTCTTGGCTTGGCGAGCCGTGTCAACGCCGGTTACTTGTTTACGTCGCCCAGAGGCACACAACTCCAATACGATTTCCGCAAGGTCCCGGGGAGGACACCCGACCTGTTGGATCGCTCCGTAAAAGCAGGTTCGCCGAAGGCTCTTGATTTTGCCTACAGCCTTCGCCAGGCGCCCGGCAGCACACTAGACGTGCTCGTGCGAAACCTGCCGGCCGCCCCGCCAAGGCTTTTGGCAAATGAACCCTGGCGGCTCGAGCAGTTCCGGATCGCGACGCGGAAATGAGCGTGTAGCTCAACCGTGTCAGGGTAGAATGAAAGGGCGGCGGCAAAGTCCCGCCGCCCGCGGAAATTGAGCCTATGAAAAACAAAGAATCAGGACATGACGATGAACCGCTGCGCACTTTGCTGAAGGAGTGGAAGACGACCCCAACGTTGCCCCCGCGTTTTCAAGAGCAAGTCTGGCGACGCATCAAACGGAGTGAAAAACGGACCGCGGCGCCAATCTCACTTGCGGAGGCGTTGAGAAATTGGATTGCCACCGTTTTGCCCCGCCCGGCGTTGGCTGTCTCCTACCTGCTGGTTGTCCTCGCCATTGGTGCAACCGTCGGCTGGGCGCAAGCTCGGCAAGAGACCTCCCGTGTCGGAGACAAACTAAGCGCGCGCTACGTCCGGTCGGTCGATCCGTACAAATCTCCTCCTTAACCCAATGCGACGCGGACTCTTGATTCTGGGATTGGGTTTGGTGGGCGCGGCCATCGCGTATTGCTGCTTCTATCTGGCTGGCACCGCAGCGCCGCGTGAATGGCTGCACAGCGGGCAGCCCGAGCTGGCATGGCTTAAACACGAATTCAAGTTGAGCGACGCGGAGTTCTCACGCATTACGAAGTTGCACGAGGCCTACCTGCCCCAATGCAAAGCACGCTGCCGGCGGATTGCGGATTTGAACAACAAGCTCACAAACGCCGTTGGTTCTGCAGCGCAGGTGACGCCTGAAATTGGGAGACTCCTGGACGAGCGAGCGCGGATGCGGGCCGAATGCCAGGCCGAGATGCTCAAGCACTTCTTTGAAGTCAGCCGGACGATGCCGCCGGAACAGGGCAAGCGCTACCTGGTCTGGGTGCAGGAACAGACTTTCTTGCGTGAACAAATGATGAATCACGACGCCACTGGCGACGCCAGTCATCGTGAGTGACGCCACCCCATCGAACGCGCCCAACTCGGACGAACAGGACGCGCAACACATGGCCCGCCTCCGGGCGGGATATGACGCGGCGTTGAATGACTTGATGGAACGTCACGCCGGGAAGCTCCTTCATTACCTCCTCCGGTCCTTGCAGGATGAGGAGGACGCCGCCGATCTGGCCCAGGAAACCTTCGTCAAGGTTTATCAAAACCGAGCGAAGTTCGATGTTCGGCAGAAGTTCTCCACCTGGCTCTACGCGATCGCCAGTAATCTGGTTCGTGACCGTTTTCGCTGGCGCTCGCGCCATCCGCAGGTGTCGCTTGACAGGGAGAACGAAGCGACGGGGAAAGACTTCCATGACGCGTTGGCCGAGGACGGTCGATCGCCGAGCGAATCCATGCAAGCCGGGGAACGAGCTGAAGCCGTTCGCCGGGCAGTAGCTGCCCTGCCCGACGAGCTGCGCCTGCCGCTTCTTCTCGCCGAATACGAAGAGCGATCACAGTCTGAAATTGGAGAGATTCTGGGCTGTTCGGTCAAAGCAGTGGAGACACGGATTTACCGGGCACGACAACAACTGCGCGTGTGTCTGGGCAAGTTGTTGGAGAATGTTTAAAGTAACGTAGCGCGGAATTGTGAGAAGGAACGCCGTCGGCGATCAAGCGGGCAAAAACGCAATCACGCCTGCGAAAGGATTCTAATTGGGCTTCCCGTGTCGGTCTTTGCCGTAGCCCATGCAAAAATAGGTGAATCGTTGCCAACAAATGTGAAGCGGTGACGAGCTGGACAGATGAATACTCGGTCTTCTGTTGTGCGACGAAACCTGGCAGCACTCCCACCAAGGGAATGGAAAAGAAGTAGCCCGGCCGACGCTGGCCCCGCAGGGTCGAACAGAAGATCGGCCCAACCGGCGGCGTACCTGCCGAAGTAACGCCGCTTTCTCGTTCGACGAACTGGCCATGCGAACGGGCCAAAAGCCAACAAGGCAAAAAACGGTGAACTTCTGACAAGAAGCGAGCGAGGGCACCACGAAGCATTCGGCGTAATAAAGTATGAAGAAAAGATATGAATCCGGCGAATGACAACAGGCATCTAGGCTCAACCGCTCCGCGTGGAGCGTGCGTTCTGAGTATGGTGTCCGCCCGTGATCACATATCCAAAATAGAAAGGTCAACTATGAAAACAAACATCACACCAATCGGGCGGCTCGGCGGACTCGCGGTCGCAGTTGCCCTATTCGCCGTTGTGGCCACAGCGGCCAACGCGCAGGAGAAGGGCGCCACCAAGCTGCTGCAACTGAGCGCTCCCCAAGTGACACCAGTCGCCATCGCTTCGGAATACAAACCGATGTCATGTGCGAACTGCAAGGACAGCTTCGTCGCGGTTCCCGATACAGAAATCAAGGGCGCCGGAGCCAGGGCGCTCGTATCGAACGGCACTCCGACGAGGATTGTTGCGAAGCATCTCTGCGGCACATGCGCCAACAAATGGGTCGTCAAGGGCATGGTAAAGCCAAGGTCAGTATTCCGGTTCACCAGTGCGCGTCGTGCGGCTGAAACCGTTGCTCCCCGATCAATCCAAATGGAAAGGGTGGAGAGGGTCATTACGGGCGCTCTCCACCACAACTAAGTCGGAGATCAAGCTGAGAATGAAATCTGAATCACCCAGACTAAACATGCTGCTTCTTAGCGGCTCGTTGATGCTCGCCTCGACGGCAACCGGCAGGGCCTTGCCTCCACTCCAGCACTCGTTCACGGGCGTCATTGAGAACATCGACTTCACCAACCGCACCATCACATTGAAGGCAGAAAAGGACCCGTTCGGGCGTGATTTCCTGTGGAGCGACAGCACGCGGTTCCGCGAGTATCTGTTTGTTTGTCTGTTTCAGGCCTGCGCGGAATCGTTGGCCGGTGAAAACGCCAAAAGACTCGCTTCCATGCAGCGAGCGGAGAAAAATATCCAGGAGTTACTCGATCAGATTCAGTTGCGTTACCAGCAGCAGCGCCTGGACAGCATCGATGAGGAACTGTTTGATGTCGTCTCCGGTTTCGAGGCGCTGGCAGGCGGAATGCGGAGGGCCACATGAAACCTGCTACGCAGTTGCCGCCCGAATCCACACCAGAGGCAGCTGAGAAGACAACCACTGCGTCGCATGATGGCGCGCCAGGTCCGGAGCCGAGCACAGTTGCCTGTGCCTGCGGAGAGGCTGACCGCCGGATGCTGGAGGGGCCACGCTCGCGCACGGGTGAGTTTGTCCAGTTGCTGCGAGTGATGCGCGACTTCTTGCGCGGATTTCGCGTCCTGCATTTTGTCGGACCGTGCGTCACGGTGTTCGGTTCGGCGCGGACCCGCGAGGCTGACTCGAATTACCACCTCGCACGGCAGATGGGTGCGGCTATTGCGCGCCTCGGTTTTACCGTGCTGACCGGCGGTGGCCCCGGCATCATGGAAGCCGCCAATCG
>QHPW01000026.1 GCA_003219675.1 Verrucomicrobiota bacterium | reverse complement strand
TGATGACTGCCGACTCCAAGCCGGCCCATTCGGGAAAGACCGCCCGCCAGATTGGAGAGGAAATCAGGAAGCGCGGGATTCTTCTCTATTGCGTTTGCGAAGAGACTGCGCAGCTTCGCGAACTCTGCGACGCGGCTGGCGGTTGGATGTTCACCATTTCCAACAGCCCGGACGCACACCAGTTGCAGTCCATCGCATCCAACGTTGCCGCCTCGATCACCCAGGTGGCCGGCGCCGGCGCAACGGTACCCCTCAACGCTCCGCGGGCTCACCCCTAGGCGCTCTGACAAACATCAAACAAATACACAATACAAAGCCATGAATACAAAGAAATGCCCCTCCTGTGAAAGCAACGTGGATACGACCCTGATGATTTGCGGATCGTGCGGCTGGCAGTTCTCCAGTCCGATACTGTCCGTGACGAGTTCTGCGACCCTCGCCGGTCGCGCTCAGACCCTGGCGCGGGGTGTGACGCGGCCGAACTGGATTTGCAGTGACGCCTGCCAGTTGGCAGTGCTGGTTCGGGACAAATCCGGTTCCATGAAAGGACAGAAGGCTCGCGATGCGTCCAGCGCGAGCCTGGACCTGGTCGGAGTCCTCGCCGATCCGTCCAACAAGGATGGATTCCACTGCGCCGTGGTGGATTTCGACACGGCCGCCAAAATCATCCACCCAGCGACAAAAGCGACCGAGCTCGTCCGCGAAATGACCGATCTCAAACCTGGTTTTCACGCCGGAAAGACAAACATCACGGACGGTCTCGCAAAGGCATGCGAGATTGTCACCGGCTTCACGCCGGTGGACACACGGAAACCGCTTCGCCCGATTGTTCTGCTGTTCAGCGACGGAGGCCACAACGTGGGTAAAAGACCGGACGCGATCGCGGCCTCCCTGAAGGCGAACGCGGACCTGATCTGCATCGCATTCGGCAAGAGCGCCGACGAAGACGACCTCCGTCAGTGGGCGTCGCCGAACCTGGTCACGCGCTGTACCAGTGGTGCTGAGCTGCGCAAGTTCTTTGCGGCCGTCGGCGCGACGATGCAGGCGACGCGCGCCCGGGGAATCAACGCCACGCAGGCGCTTGCCAGCCTGCAGGCGTCATAATGGAGGAAAAACGCATGAGAGTGTCACCGAGCAAGGAACAAGCGGAATACCTGAAGTTCATAGGCGCATTTGAGGCGCCGGCGCCTTCGCGGACGCTCGCTCCCGATGCATGGAGAGTCCGGCCCGCAGCCGGCAGCTCGGACCATCACGTCGTGCCCGGGTCAACGCCGCCGACTTTCTTTACGGCGTGCTGCATTTTTATTCTCGTGATCCTGGCGCTGCTGCTGCTGGGTTCCTAACCGTTACGGGCATGCTGTTATCTTTGCAGGAAAGGAGAAAATCATCATGGAAATAGAGAATGTGGTGGCGCACACAAGTGCCCCGAAAGAGTTCGACCGTGCGAAGAACAGGATTCGCGCGGGGTCCGGCGTTCAACCGATTCCGATCGCCGATAATTGCGAAGGCCCGACCGGGATCGTTGTGGCGGCGACACGGGCTCCGCAGATCGCGCTCATGGATTCGCCGGAGTTACAGGAGCAGCTCGTCGCCAACTCGAAAACGGCCTTCGAGTCCTTAAAGGTTCTTCCTTCGCGACCTGCGCTTCCCTGGCAACTTGGCGTGGCGTCGGTGAAGGGGAATGTCCGGTCGCAAAACGAGGATATGGGCGTGGCGTTCAGTATCGGCGACTGTGATGTGCTCATCGTCGCCGACGGATGCGGCGGAATCCCGCACGGACGCGAAGCCGCCTATCTGGCCGCGGCAAGCGCGGGAATTCGGCTGATCCAGATGTTGGGAACGCCGCCACCAGAGGGGTTCCTGGACGTGGAAGACGCCATTCGCTCAGCCATTTGGAGCGCACACCATCAACTTGCGTTGCAGGCCGATGATTTCGGCATCGCCTGCGGCGACATCAATGGGGGTCTGCGAACCACGCTGATCATTGCGGTGGGGCGCCGGGATAAGCTCCACTATGGGTATGTGGGTGATGGGGGCGGCTGGCTGGCAAGGAGCAACGGGAAGGTGGAACGATTCCTGACCCCGCAAAAGTCCGCTGCCGTCTTGAATGTCCTGGAAGCGTCCCTGGGTCCTCTGATGGCCGGAAATCCGGTCATCGGGACTTTGGAGCGGGAGCCGGGAGACCTGGCCCTGATCGGGTCAGACGGGGTGTTCGACCGGATTCCGGACAGGGAGATCGAGGTCTTCGGAAAGGATGTCCTCCGCGCTTGCATCCACTGTGACGGCGAACTACAGAAGGTCGCCGTTCAAGTCTGCGAGCAGTACGCGGAACTCCAGGATGCCGCCGGTTACATTTGCGATGACAACCTCACCCTGGGGTTGCTGGGAACCAGAACAAAACCGGTCCTTGGACCGCGATTCTGGGACGAGCTGCCCATCGTATCCAAGGCATGCCCGGCTGTTGAAAAAGGATAAACGGATGAAAAAGAAATCACTGAAAACCGAGACGCACGGGATGCGACTTTCGCTGGGCGACCTTGAAGGCCAGGGCGGCGAGGGCGAAGTCTATCGGGCGCGGAACGTGGCGACCGGTGAAACCCTGGCGGTGAAACTGTTTGCAGACAAGTTCAGAACGCCGGACACGATTCAGCGCATTCGTTATCTCGCTCGTTTGAACATTCAGAATGAGAGTCCCGTGCTTTTTGGGCCAATCGATACCATCGTGAACGGTGAGGTGGGGCACGTGTCCCGATGGGCGGATGGAGTATCGCTCGAGGACATTCTGAAAAACCCGCAGTTTACGCTCATGGACGGCATACAAATGTGCCTCGCGATCGCTCAGGGCGTGGGAGTGCTGCACGCGAAGCAAGTCGCTCACGGGGACATCCAGTCTTTGAACATCAAGGTGCACATGGATGGAGGCGCCGCCAGGGTGGCTCTGATCGACTTCGACAATTACCGGAGTCCGGCCGTCCCGCTGCCCCGGATGATGGGCCAGCACCTGTATATGGCTCCGGAGTTGAGACAGCGATCCGATGCCGTGCCTGACGTTGGTTCAGACAAATACGAGTTGGCGATTGTTTTCCATGAGATCCTTCTCCTCCGCCACCCGGCGGCCGGGTATGACGCCACGGAGGACGGTTTTCTGAATGCAATGTGCTCGGGCGTGTGGACGCAGGACCGGGCCAGAAATCGTAAAGATGGGTCAGCCCTGGGTGGCTATCCCGTGACGATTCTTAATGCGGATATCGAAAATTTATTCCGTCGGAGCCTGAGTCGCGACATTGGGATGCGGCCGGGCGCCTTTGATTGGAAAGATGCCCTCTCAAAGGCGTTGAATGCAGTCGGTGTGTGCCCCAGCTGCGGGGTCCAGTTCATCGTGGACTCGAGCAAGGTAGCATGTCCCCTGACGAGTTGTCGGAAGAAGTTCCCGGACCTGCGCCTGGTGTTCAAGGGCAGGGAAATCCCTTTGAACTCCGGTGCCGTTGCCGTAGGCCGGCCCGACCTCGGCGGCGCCCATAAGGTGAGCGCCAGGCACGCAGTCTTCCACAAGATCGGTCCGGAAACATGGGTGACGGCAGTGGGCTCCAATCCCACGTTCCGGCTGGCAGGAGGAAAATGGTTTCAGTTGACCAACAACATGAAACTGCTTGTTCAGAAAGGAGACAAGCTCCGCTTCGCGGATGTTGAAGCGGAGCTCGCATAGAGAAGCTACGAAGTGATGAACGGGAGTTTCTTCAACTGAAAAACCTCCAATGGACGGAAGCGCAACGCAGCGATGCCCGGAATTATCAGACCGGCCTGGGTGTCCAATTTCATCAAAACGTTCCCGGATTCAAGCGCGGCGAACGGCTCATGGTGAATGGACAGCAGGAAAGTGGCCTGGTTTTGGCCGAGCGAAATTCCGGCGAGGCCACGCTTCTTCCGTTGGAGCAGAGCGGCCGATTTCAAGTGTACGAATCAAAAAAGATCGCCCTGGCTTCCGGCGACATGATTCGGATCAACGGTGTGAAACAGTGACAACATGCCGGCGGCACAACACAGTAGATATTTGTGAACGGCAGCCGCTCGTTTTTGATGTGGAGCGCGTTTTCCAGGTTCTGCTGATAAACGGTGAGCAGCATCCGGCGTTGGAACAGAGTCGCCTTGCTTCGTTCGCTGTACTGCGATTCCCGATGGCTCCAAAAAGAGTTTCGCGATCAATTCCCGCCATTGGAGGGATCGTGGGATCGCCACACCTGATAGCAAGCAGCCGAATCGCGGCCGATGAAAAACCCCGCCGGCAAGGATCAGAAGGGAGCGCCAAGCTGAAGACGCTCCGCACGGTTTCCGTCTCAATCCATCCCCACGCCCTCAACGCGCGCGCTCCGGTCAATGCTATCTTTCCGCGTTAGACGACTGGCAATCAACACTCATCTGTCTTTCGAACGCCATCCGTGAAATCCGAGCCAGTGGAAAAACTTCCGCCACCAGCCTCTGTGCTCATGAGCCGGTCTATCGTGTATCCGCTGAATCTGCCAGTTGACGGACGAATCCATGTAACCACTAAGCGTAGTGCTGCTCACTGCGTAATAGCTCCCCCACCTCCTTCTTCAGCGATGGAGGACATGCTGGAAACCATGAGAGTTGCGAGCACCGCACACAAGGCAACAAGTCGTCGTGTTTTCATAAGGTGTTGCGGTCGTCTTACGAGCTGACCGATGACGAGGAGCGCGCCAGTGACTCCCGACTTAAAACCACGACGCGATCACGGGGTTCGGTGCAACCGATTGTTCGCTCATTCGTTCATCCCCAATCGTTTCAAGATCGCCTCGTGCTCCCTGATGTAATTGTAACGGGCGGCCAGATCCGACCACTGATCTGCACCCGGCTTCAATGCCTCTTCAGGGTACTCTTGGTTGACGGCTCGAATGGCGCTCTTGATGTCCATCCCCGTGCTGAGATGTGCGATCACGGAGTTGTCGTAGTCAATCTCGGCCTGAGACCGGTCTCCTATAATCTCGCGTGCTCGCTGAAAATAGGCGTTGTTCGGCGGTGTTTTCATGTTCAGTGAACTGGCATCTGTGGAGACCATCCGGCTGGCATCTGCCACTGTGCGCCCGTCAT
>QHPW01000025.1 GCA_003219675.1 Verrucomicrobiota bacterium | reverse complement strand
GCATTGGGACCATGAACCCCCCTCAACCGCTCTCCGGGCACCTTCTCCCTCACTGGGAGAGAAGGACGGGATGAGGGGATACGGTTCATGGAGCTGCATAGCTTAAACTGTATGCGAACAACGTGCGACGCACAACGACGCAGTCACCGTGTCAGGACGAACTGAGGCGCAGCGGTCGGGTTCTCGCGACTCCCGGTGAACGCCGGCAGGCTAACCTTGGACATTTCTTGGCGCGGCATAGCCGCAACCGAAGAGTAGTGGCACGGGCGTCTCGCCCGTGTGTTGCAGCGAAAGCCGTAGCTGTTGCGGACCAGAAACACACGGGTGTCTCGCCCGTGCCACTACTCAACGCGAAAATTTGCGCAAGCTGCGAAAATTTTTGTGGATAGCCAGGCCAGTACAGCCCGCATAGCCGCCGACGTCAGGAGGCGGGCTGTCTGATTCCTGTCCAGGACTGGGAGCTGGCCTGAACAGAT
The DNA here is from genome assembly GCA_003219675.1 of Verrucomicrobiota bacterium. Classification (GTDB taxonomy): domain Bacteria; phylum Verrucomicrobiota; class Verrucomicrobiia; order Limisphaerales; family AV2; genus AV2. Next base: position 7,012 of record QHPW01000025.1, on the reverse strand, counting down.
TTGCGACAAACGCTCAGGACGGTTTATTGGGCTTACTCGGTTCCTTGCGGACACCGAAGCTCAGAAACGCGCCAGTGAGCAGGCCGACTGCGAAAAACGAAAAATACATGAGAGCAGCAGGTTCCCGCACCACCTCCGTGACGAATGGCGGGAGATTGAAATCCACAGGCGCGCGGTTATGCAAGCCCATCAACACCAGGAGCAGGAGGATCACGGTGACAAACAACACTTTGAGCAACATCATCACTTTCATAACTCTTTCTATTTCATAAGAATGTGACATTCACACCCTTTTCTGCTCGGCCATTCCTCGCTAACCCGCTGGCCGCGCCAATCCAACAAAGCACCCGCTTTGCCAACTTTCGGGGAACCGGTCGGAATCGAATGGTGGGCAGTTTCTTAATTTGGTTGTAGCGGCGGTCTGTGACCGCCGAACATGACGCTCATAGAGCGCCGCTACAATTTAGATTTTGAAATTAAGACACGACCGAATGGTGTGGAAAATTCACACTGGCCATGCTATTGGCCATCCGACCGGGCTCCGAAAGTCAGGTTGAATATGAGCGCTCTCATTGCCCACGGTGTCTGCGGAGCGGTGGTTGGCTGTCTTTGCGTTTTCCCGACGGCCGCTTCCCGCGCGCAGCAATCCACTCCGCCACCCAAAGCTTTCATTGACGGCACGGGACCCAGCTGGCGCGCCCTGGGGGAGGAACATTTTGTCAACGTCAACTGCGATCCGGACACTTGGAGCTGGACCAATGGGATGGTACGTTGCACGGGCAAACCCGTTGGCGTGATCCGAACGAAAAAACTTCATACAAACTTCGAGCTGGTCGCCCAATGGCGTCATCTGCAATCCGGCGGCAACTCCGGGATTTTTGTCTGGGCCACCCCCGAATCGATCCAGGAGTTGGAACAGGGCAAAGGGCGGCTTCCGACCGGCATCGAGGTGCAAATACTCGACCACGGTTATACCGAGCAATACCAGAAACAGTCCGGCAAGAAGGCCGACTGGTTTACCACCAACGGCGACGTCTTCCCGACCGGGTCCACCACCATGGAGCCGTCTCCTCCAACGTCGCCGAATGGCAAGCGCAGTTTTCCGAGAAAGAACCTGAGCAAAGGCGTCGGTGAGTGGAACCATTATTACGTCCGGGCCATCAATGGCGAAATCCGGTTGTGGGTCAACGGCGAAGAAGTGTCCGGCGGCGCCAATGTCCGCCCAGCCACCGGCTATCTTTGCCTGGAGTCTGAAGGAGCGCCGGTCGAGTTCAAGGAGCTTCGTATCCGCGAGTTGCCCTAGAACGAAGTCAACGGAGCGCGGGTCTGCGACCCGCAGCAGCCCAGGGCGTCACGTGGTTTGAGTTTTTTATTCACCGCATCCGCTTTCTGCGTTACTGCTGCGGCTTGCAGAAACGCGGTGCGTAGAAACATCGATTGATGCTGCCCAATGGGAATGTAATGAGTGTCATCGCTATCGCACGATGGGTAACGCTTGCCGTGGCCGCATTTGGTTTCGCAGCCGAATTCGCCAGCACAGCCGAACCGCCCGAAGCTTCCAGACCGCCGGCCGAATTAGCCGGATTCTTCGCGCCGCCTGAGAAGTATCGATCCGAATTCGGCAGCTTCCGTTCGCCGCTCGTGTTTGGCGACGGCACGCCGGTTCGAACTGCCGCGGACTGGCAACGGCGGCGCAAAGAAATCCTCACGACATGGCACAATAGGATGGGCCCGTGGCCAGCGCTGATCGACAAACCGCGTGTGGAAGTGGTGAACACAACACGCCGGGAGAACCTCACTCAGCATCAGCTCCGGGTTGAGATTGCTCTCGGCGGCTAGATGGTCGACGCACTGCTTCTCGTCCCCGATGACCCAGTGCCGGTGCAGAAACGCCCTGCGGTACTGGTCGTTTACTACGATGCCGAGACCGGCGCAGGTTTGGGAGCGCCGTTGCGCGACTACGGCTGGCAATTGGCCAAGCGGGGCTTCATCGCGCTGTCGATCGGCAAGCCGAATGCGCGAATAGATTTTGGCGATCTCAGCCGGCCGCGCGGAGAACCGTATCTGGGACCGGTCGGCAAACCAGTGCGGGTTCAGCCGCTCTCGGCGCTTGCTTACGCTGCAGCGAACGCGCACACGGTGCTGGCCCAGCGGCCGGAGGTTGACCCCGCGCGCATCGGTATCGTCGGACACTCGTTCGGCGGCAAATGGGCGATGTTTGCCGCCTGTCTTTACGACAAGTTCGCCTGCGCGGTCTGGTCCGATCCGGGGATCGTGTTCGACGAGCGAGACCGCCGTAAACAGAACCCAAGCGGCAGCGTCAATTACTGGGACGTCTGGTATCTTGGTTTTGAATTGGGCGCCCTGGCTGATCCGAAGAACGCCGGTCCGTTCCGCAAACTCCCCAGTGAAGGCCAGACGCGGACCGGCGCGTACAAGACGCTCGTTGAAGGCGGACACGATCTGGTGGAGCTGCACGCTCTGATGGCGCCGCGACCGTTCCTGGTCTCCGGCGGCACCGCCGACCTGCCCGAACGCTGGCCTGCTCTCAATCACACCCTCGCCGTCAACAAGCTTCTCGGCTACGGTCATCGCGTCGCCATGACCAGCCGCGACACGCACAACCCAACCGAACTTGCCAATGAACAGGTTTATCGCTTTTTTGATTGGTGCTTGAGCCATCCCCGGTAACGGGTGCCATCATCAGCCACCTCCCCCACGAGCCATGTTGACGACAGTTGAAACATGACGATGAATAATTCTCTGACGAGCAGAGGCAACGTTCGTGGGCTGGTCATTGTCCTTCTCGCAGATGCCGTTTATCTTCACAGCGAAGGCGCAAAGGCGCGAAGCAAAACAGTATTATGTTCATCGTCTCCTTCCCGCCTTCGCGCCTTCGCTGTTAATAGGTGTTAAGCAGTAAAGCCGGGTCAGTGGAGTGTTCAGCGCCCGCATCCAAACAGCTTGATGTTTCAAGTTGCCAATATCAAGAACTGACCCCCATGCCTGCTGCAAATCTGCTGTCCAGGCAGCGGCGGAAGCGGAAGTGAGAGGATCAAAAGCCAACCGTGTCAATGTTTAGGACCGACCCGAATGGCCCTCTCCCGCCAAAATAATTCATTCCAAATCTAGTTCACCAATGTTAAGCTGGTCAGGTTCAGCTTAGTTCATGTCGCGTCCAGTATTATTAAGTCATGTCATGGAGCGTCGCGGCTGGCCCCATTCAAACTAAAAGTGGTGCCAAGAACCGAGTTACTCAACCGCATGTCCGGAGTCGTCGCGTTTCTTCTCGCTATTCCCTTAACGTTCGTTTTCTGCTTAATAAGCTTCCTCTTCTTCATCCCTGCATTCATTGCGTTTGGTCTCGGCCTTGGCCCAGGGTTATGGTTAGAACAACGGTTGGATAAGTGGGGCTATTTCATCGAGCATCCATTGATTCTCGGACTCGTGCACCTGACTCTTAGAGCCGCGGGAGCAACACTTAGCCTGTTTTTAATGTGGATTTTCTACTTCGAGATTCCTCATTCGTTACATCTCTAGCTAAGGGCGGAAACTTCGCGTTGTCGCTTCAAAGAGGAAAAGGAAAGGTCCTCGGTATTGGCTTTTCTTCACAACATGGCTTTCTCCTGGGTGTTACTGACCGCGGATGGGTATTCGCGTCGCTCGCGCCTCGGCTGGCCCAAAAATCACTCGCCTCAAACGTTGTCGTATTCTTATGAAAAGCAATACTCAGTCAGCCGTGCCTGTCGCGCGATAAAAGCGCCCGCTGGAGTTCGCAGCGGTCGCGTCCCGGAACAAATAGGGCGACGAAGGAAGCAGCAGATTGGTCAAGGTCGTCCAGTTGGTGGCCGGAACTGAGAACGCGGCTCCAAGCGAGCAGGGATGGGAGTAACACCGACGAACGGAGCGCCGTCGGAGAACTTGAACAGCACGGCGTCGCCACCGTTGAGGTCTAGAACCAATTGGCGCCGCGCGCTGACGAGCGGCAGGGGCTGGGTTTGCACCTGACCGGTCCCCGGATCAAGCATGTCCACGCCCGTTAGCCCGGACGGGAACGCGAAGTTGAGTTTGATCTCCTGGAGACAGTCTGCGGCCGTGCCGGTTGGGTCGGTCAGCCCGTTGACGACCATGATATAGACTTCGTTGGTGTAGTCCGGTTCATCGAAACTTTCGTCCAGCGGCTTGAACCAGGAGATGATCACGTCGCCGGGTTGGCCTGCATTTTTGATTCCCGCACGGTTGGCGACAGCCCACCCGCGCAGGTAGGGATCATTACGATTGGCGACCCAGTCGGTGTAGCTGTTGGGCGCGTCAGGGTCGGCGACAAATCCAATCGGAATCGGGTTGGGCGCACCGCCGGAGTTCTTGCCACGGAGGAAAATCATGCTGGTAGTGTGCAAGTCGGGGAATGGAACATCGGCGATAGGCTTGAGCCGGACAAGCGCCTTGCCGAGGTTGCGGGCGCGGAGGTTGATGTCGATTTTTTCGGCGAGGAGCGCGGTGGGATTGCTGTCCCCGCCGGGAGTGGTAAACAGAGAGGAAGCGCCGGTATTGTACGTGAAGTCGATCAGAACCTTGGCGTTGAAAGCCAGGGCGCCAAAATGGTTCAAGCGCAGCTCCGACGGCGACGGGTGGCGGTACACGGTCTGGTCGTAATCCTGAATGGCGTGAAAGGTCTGAACATAGCAAGCCAGCGGGATGTTGGCGCTCCTGGCGTGCTCGCGGTAGCGGCGCAGGTCGCCATACCAGCTTGTCGGCGGTCCACCAACAGGGTTGCGCGACGCGTAGTCCGACCGCCAGGGATAGGTGTCAAAGGAGATCATGTCCGGTCTGGCGCGGCTGATAAAGTCGCCGAGTTGCGCGTCGCCGACCTGACCCCCGTAATTGTTCATGTAGAGAATGGTGTTGGGGAAGTTGTTGCGGACGGCATTGAACCAGTTGACGGCGCGGGTCCGCTTTGCGGCGTCGTTCAGGTTCCATTCGTCGCCCAATTGGAGCGACACGAGCTGGCTCAGGTAGGAGCTCTCGGCGGTGAGCGGTGGAACTTTGGTCTCATCGCCGGCCCAGCGTGACCACGGGAAGCCGGGAGCCGCGCCCATCAGCGACGGGTTGGAGTCCCAAAGCCAGTGGATCGAAGTGTAGTTGGCATTCGAGTAGGTATTCAGGTGGAACACGTCGTCCCTGGTGACCAACCCCTGCAGCTGCAACCCGCGCTGGATCAGGATCAGGTGACCCTTGCCGATCTGAGAGTAGCCGGTCCAAGCATGCGAAAAGAACACCAACAAACCGAGGGCTAAACAAGAACGGCAAAGAGGCATAACAAAACGGGTAACAGACGAAAGTATCGAGGAACAGCAGGATGTAGTCAAACCCTGCGCTCCACCAAGGCATTGCCTCGTCGCAAGATTTTGCGCAAGCTGAGCCCTGATGAACACGCTCATATCTGCGACAACGTTGCTCCTCGCGCTCCGGGGTATTGCAGTGACACTCACGACGCACGCGGCGGTTTCGTTGCAGTGGGATTGGGCGACGACTTCGCCGGAGGACCAGGGGATGGCAGTCAGCCGGTTGGAACCGATGTGGGCCGATCTCCAGACGCGCCGAACCTCAGCTTTCCTCGTCATTCGCAACGACTGCATCGTCTTCGAACGTTACGCCGCCGGTCACGGTCGGACCGTGAAGCATTACACTGCCTCGATGGCCAAAGCGCTGGTCGGAGGCGTTTCCGCAACCGTCGCGCTGAGTGACGGTCGCATCACACTCGATGACCGCGCGTGCCGGTTTGTTCCCCAATGGAAGGAGGAGCCGGTAAAGTCAAAAATTACGCTGCGGCAATTGGGCTCGCACACTTCCGGCCTCGCCGATGCCGAAGAAGGCGGTTTGCCGCACGGCAGATTGACCGGTTGGAAAGGGGATTTTTGGAAGCGGCTCCCGCCGGCGAACGATCCATTCACCCTCGCGCGGGACAAGGCGCCAGTCCTTTTCGATCCCGGCACACGGTTTCAATACAGCAATCCCGGTATGACGATGCTCGGTTACGTCCTCACCGCCGCCCTGAAGCAGGGCGCACAAAGGGATCTCCGCGCTCTTCTGCTCGAACGTGTGCTGCGCCCGATCGGCGTGCCGGACGAGGAGTGGTCCGTCGGTTACGGACAAACGTTTGACGTGGACGGCTTGCCGCTCGTGGCTGTGTGGGGCGGCGGCAATTTCACGGCTCGCGCAGCCGCCCGCGTGGGGCGTCTCATGCTCCGCAAAGGAAACTGGGAAGGAGAACAATTGCTCAGAGCCCAGGCTGTCGAAGCGGTCACCTCTGACGCCGGCACACCCGGCAACGGCGGCATCGGCTGGTGGAGCAATAACGAAGGTTCGATCGAGAGTCTGCCGAAAGACGCGTTCTGGGGCGCAGGCGCGGGACATCAGGTTCTGCTGGTCGTTCCGAGCCTGAACCTCATCACAGCGCGTTTTGGTGAAGCGCTCGATCCGTCGGCAACGTATGACGAAGCGTTGCGAAAGCATTTTTTCGAGCCGCTCATGAAGGTGTTGGCTGCAAAAGCTTCGGCCAGTCCCGCATCGCTTGATCTTAGTCCTGGAAGGACGAACTCTGCAAGTTCCACGAACCTTGCCCGCCGTGAAACCCCGCTCTCCAAGGAATCCGCTCCCTATCCGCACAGCCCGATTATTCGGGAGATCGTTTGGGCGCCGAAAGAAACCATCCTGCGCAAAGCCAAAGGCAGTGACAATTGGCCGCTGACCTGGGCGGATGACGATAATCTCTACACCGCTTATGGTGACGGCAACGGTTTTGAACCGCATGTGCCTGGGAAGCTGAGCCTTGGCCTGGCGAAGGTCAATGGCTCTCCGCCCGATTTCAGCGGGGAGAACCTCCGGGCGGTTTCCATCGAGCAGAAAGGCGAAGGCAAAGCCGGCAAAAAGGCCAGCGGCATTCTCATGGTCGATGGCGTTCTTTACCTCTGGGTGCGCAATGCAGGCAACGCGCAGCTCGCCTGGTCCA
>QHPW01000172.1:9879-11744 GCA_003219675.1 Verrucomicrobiota bacterium | reverse complement strand
CGTTCAATGGGAGTCTTTCTGCGGGCGGTGCAGCGTTCGTTCCGGGCGGAATTTCCGGCGGCGCGTTGAGTCTGAGCAAAAGCAACAACGGGTTCGTGGACGTGGGCAACGTTTTTAATTTGGGCAGCGGAGATTTCTCCGTCGCGGCCTGGATCAAAATGACTCCCGGCGACACGACAGAGGCGTCGGTGGTTCTCAGCAAAGTCGCCGCAGGTTTTCCCAATGGCTACGGTTTGGTGGCGAATAATTCCGTGGCTTACGGTGGAGTGGGCAAGGCGTGGTTTTTCGATTCTGTCTTTCCGGGTGGGGAAGTGACATCGACTGCCGTCTATCAATCCGGGGGTAGCAAGTACCTTTATGTCGATGGAGCGCCCGCCGAAGCCGGCGCCGCCAGCCATGCGATCATTGCCAATTCAGTTGACTTTCTGATCGGGGGGCAAAGCGAAAATGGAGTTCCAACCGGCAGATTCACCGGGTTGATTGACGACGCGCAGATTTACAATTACGCGCTGGCCTCCAGTGAAGTGGGTTTCCTCTTCCAGCATCCGGGCCAGGAGATTGCGCCGCACGAGCTGCCGCCGGGGCAGTGGCGCCTGGACACTGTTGCGAGCGCCGGCGGCACCCTCACCCGCGCTCCGGACCTTGCCCGCTACACGACCGGCGCCAGTGTAACCCTGACGGCTGTGCCTGACACCGGCTTCACTTTTGCCGGTTGGAGCGGTGATGCAACGGGAACGAACAATCCCATTACCGTCACCATGACCGGCAACAAGACGATCACGGCCAGCTTCCAGAGCGTTCCGATGGCCAAGGCACTGGCGCATTGGAAGTTTGATGAAACCGGCGGAACGATCGCACACGATAGTATGGGTTCGTTTGACGGCACGCTTTCACCGGCTGGAGCGGCCTTTGTTTCGGGCGGAGTTTCCAGCGGCGCTTTAAGTCTGAGCAAAACCTCTAACGGCTTCGTGAACATGGGCAACCTCCTCGGATTGGCGAACACGGACTTCTCCCTCGTGGCCTGGGTCAAAATGACGGCCGGCGACACGTCGGATGCAGTCCTTCTCGCCAAGCACGCCGCCTATACGCGGAACGGATACGTGCTGATTGTGAACAGCATCGGAACGCGGCTACCCAACAATAAGGCCGCGTTTATCGAGGGAGGCAGCGGGGTCGCAGCTTATACGCCGGAAGAGACGCCTTATTCGACGACCAGTGTGAACGATGGCAACTGGCACCAGGTTGTGGCGGTTTACGAGCTGGGTGGCATGAGGTCGATCTATGTGGATGGCGCCCCGGCGGAGGACAGCAAACTGAGCCAGCCTTTCAATCAGAATTCCGTCGCGTTCCTGATCGGCGGCGTCAATTACAGCGGAGTGCCCACCGGCCGTTTCGACGGACTCATTGACGAAGTGCAGATTTACAATTACGCGCTGGCCTCGAGCGACGTGGATTTCCTGTTCCAGAATCCCGGTCAGGAGATTGCTCCGCACGACTTCCCTCCGGGCCAGTGGCGCCTCAATACCATCGCGGGCGCCGGCGGAACCATCACCCGCGATCCCGACCTCGCGAAGTACTCCGATGGAGCAACCGTCACTGTGACCGCCGCTCCGAACGCGGGCTTCACGTTTTCCGGATGGAGCGGTGATGCCACGGGCACGACCAATCCGATCACAATCACCATGACCGGCAACAAGACGGTTACCGCCGGTTTCGCCGAAATCCCAGCCAGAATCCTGGCGGTGGTCAACCCCGATCCGAAACAGGAAGGGCAGAATATCAATTTCGATCTGCAATTGATCAGCCAGGGCGACGTCGGCGGCATGAATTTTGTCCTGCACTACAATGCCGACTATCTAAAGGAG
>QHPW01000172.1:5232-9803 GCA_003219675.1 Verrucomicrobiota bacterium | reverse complement strand
ACAGCGCGTGGCCAGCGTGAACTTCCGGACACGAAGCGTTCCGTCCGATCTGGACACCGATCTTGGCCTCGAACTTTTGGACGTTTCGTCGCCAACCGGTAACTCGATAAGGTCCGGCAACGCAGTTCGAAACGGCACAGCGCGGATTCTTGTGCGGCACATCATCGGCGACAACAACGCCAACAACCGCCTCGACGCCGGCGACGCCACCCTGATCCAGCGGCTGTTGACCGGGCTGGAGCAGGAGCGATCCTGGGATGTCACCGGAAACGATGTGAACGCCAATACTTCTCTGGATTCGGGCGATGTCATCCGCGTTTTGCGTGTGGTGGCGAACATCGATCCGCAACCGACTCCGCAGAGCGCCGGGTCGGGCCCGAGCCGTCTGTCGAAGGCCGGCATCAGCAAGGCGGGCCCGACGGGGGCTTCTTCTGAGCTGGCTGTATTGAATGCGGACCGTTTACGCGCTCAACCTGGCGACCTGGTGACGTTGCAGGTGGTGCTGAAAGACATCTCGACTTCAATCGCCGGCGCCTCGTTCACGCTCGATTATCCCACCAACGCGTTGCGTTTGTTGAATGGGCAATCGCAACATACCGGATCACTGGTGCCGGCCAGCGCCGTGTCGGTGTGGAACGTGCAGCCCGCTCAGAACAACTACACCGTGCAGAACGGGCAGGTGTCTTTTGCCGCAGCCAGTCCGGGGCCGTGGCCGGCCAGCAACGGCGTGCTCGCCGAGTTTGTCTTTCAGGTGCAGCCCGGCCAGGCCGGCGCGTATCGCTGGCCGATTCACCTCAGCGGCCTGGAACTCACGCCTGACGGTTACGATGTGCGTGATCTGGCCGACAGCGAACTCTATTTCATCGGCCGCGATCCGCTGCCGGCCAGCCTGAGCGCCTCGGCGAGCGGCGTTGCGTCGGATGGTTTCCACCTTTCGCTTAACGGAGAGTTGGGCGTTATTTACTCCATCGAAGTCTCCACCGACCTGGTGACCTGGACGCCGTTGACGACTCTGACCAATACCGGCGGGAGTTTGAGTTTTGTCGATTCAGAGGCGACGGGTCCTGGCCATCGGTTCTACCGGGCGAAGCAGCAGTAACAAACGGCCGGCACGCTCAATGGCACAACCTCGATCCACGGCAGGTCACAGGCCCCGGACGCGAAGGAAGCAACGACCTTGTCAGACTCACTTGAATCCTGAGTTGTGTCTTAATTTGGTTGTAGCGGCGGTCTGTGACCGCCGAAAACGGCGCTCATAGAGCGCCACTACAGTTTAGATTTGAAATTAAGACACTACCGAATCCTGAGCAATTTCGACTACACCCGGAAACTACGTAGTCCCGGCTGGCGCTGCGCTAAATTAGTGGCACGGGCGTCTCGCCCGTGAGTTTCCGGTCCGGCGGCCTTGGAATTTCGCTGGAACACACGGGCGAGACGCCCGTGCCACCTTAAGCAGATCAGGACACTACCATAAATACTGATAGACTGTGCGACGACTCCAGGTCAGCATCTGTCGAGCGCCTTTCGCGTGGAGGAATCCTGCCTTCACACTGATCGAACTCCTGGTCGTCATTGCCATCATCGCCATTCTGGCGGCGCTGCTTCTGCCCGCGCTGGCGAAAGCCAAGCTGCTTCTGCCCGCGCTGGCGAAAGCCAAAGAACGCGGCAGACGCGTCAAGTGCATGTCGAACCTTCGTCAGTTCGGCATCACATACACACTTTACGCCGGCGACAACGCCGGCGTTCCCTTGGAAACCTGCGAGGTGGATCAAAGCGGACCCGCCCGCCTGCCTCCGGTCGTGTTTATCTGGCGAACGCCGCCGGCGGATTATCTCAGTGTGGAAGCGCTGGCGCCTTATTTACCCGGGGTTCATGTCGCGCCGGGAAATGTGGAGGTGGGCGGCATCTGGTGGTGTCCAAGCACGCGTCAGGATACTCAGAAGGAGGTGAACGACGTCGTTAATTTCTGGCGTTACTTCAATTTCTCCTACAGCTACTTCGGGCGGGTCGATCTCTGGCGCCCCGGACAAGCAACCCAACCGGACGATTTGACCGCCAAACAACTGCGCAGCGACCGGCTGTTGATGAGCGACGCGTTGGTTTGGTTTGATTACGGAAAGCGCTGGACCTACAATCATGGAAAAAGGCCGGGGATTGCTCAGGACCCGGGCCCGCCCGGATTCGACGGGTTGAACCAGCTTTACGGCGATGGCCGTGTGACCTGGAAACTTCCAGCTTTGTACGCCCACACGGGAAGCGGCATGGTCAGAGCCACCGCCGGCGGCATTACCTTCTACTGAATGATGACGAGGGGGAGCGCGCCCGCCTCGGGCGCAGTTCGGCGTGCCTCGCGTCGAACTCAAGAGTTTCGGCGCTTTAAGGGCCTGATCAAAACGGGAGCCATTTGACTTCAAGAATGCGTTCCACCATCCAGGTGGCGGCCAGCAACGCAATGGTCGCGGAGCCGAATCGGAACGTGAGCGTCTGGTAAACCCACGAGCCGCGCAATCCGAACGCCAGCGGCAGAAAGACGGCGACAATCGCGAGCTGGCCGAATTCGACGCCCAGGTTGAATCCAACGAGACCCAAAGCCAGCGTCTGCCGCGCCAGACCGAGATCGATCAGCACGTTGGCAAAACCAAAGCCGTGCACCAGCCCGAAACAAAAGGCCACCATCCAGCCGCGCTCCGCGAAAATCCGCCGGATGTTGTTGAGCGCCGCCAGAACGACTGAAACGGCGATGGTTGGCTCAACCAGACGGGCAGGGAGACGAACGACCCCAAGCGTCGCCAGACTCAGCGTGATGGAATGCGCCACGGTGAAGGCGGTGACAATTTTCAGCACGTTGATCAGCGCCGGTCGAAAATGATCCACCACACGCCAGCCGTCCGGTGCGCGCCTCAGCACCGAGGGCAGCAGCAGCGCCAAACTCCCGCCACCGCGACGGGGAGGTCAGCACAAATGCCGGCTTGTCCCGGCTGAACACAGCGGTTTGTTCCTTGCCCATGCCCGTCAATCGAAACAGGCCGTGGTGCTGCGCATCGGTGTCAAAAAATGCGCGGTAATCAATCTCCAGATTCTGCGGTTCAGCTCCGTTTTCCGCCCGCAGGCTCAACACAGCATACCTGCCATCGCTGAAGTTATCGATCGACAGTTCTGTGACTGTCCACTGCCGTTGAATCCCGTCGAGTTTCACCCGCAGTCGCGACAGCGCGTAGTTTTCAATTTCCTTTTGTTTCGCTTTGACCTCGGCCAGGGTGATGTCGCCGTCGTTGTTGGCGTCGAGTCCGACGACTTGTTCCAGATCAATCAACGACGCGTCCCACTGACCGGTTACGTGGGTGCCGTTAACGGCGATGCTCAAATAGCTGCTGCTTCCCTGATGAGCGCGAACCGGGGCGGTGAGGCCGAGCAAAAGCGTTACAGCAAAGCCGATCCATCGGCGGAAACAACCGAAAGGCAGGAGCGCGGACAGCCTTGTCCGCGAGTTATTTTGGAGATCAGGGCTCGACGGAGTCTCCACCCTCCGCAGTACTGCTACGGAGGACGGGTCGCCCCACCGTGTCTGGACCATGTATCGATCTTTATCGCGCATCGCAGGCTTTGGAAAAAGTCACTGACTTTCAATCAAGGAATTCTTTGCAAATGTTGCGCGAGTTTTGCCAGACATGTAACTCCGAGTCGATTGTTTTCCGGGAATCGGACATCGCTGCACTGTGGCGGCTGGGTCATTTCCGACCCAACTGGTGGGGCGCGGTGTCCTCACCGCGCCGCTGACCATAGCCGACGAGGTGAGTCGGCGCTGACTATTTGAGAGTGCGCGGACTGACGTCCGCGGCTACGCCACAACACTGGAAAGACAGTGCAATGGAACGGGACAAGCAGAACGGGGGAGATGAAAGGGCAGAAAAAAGGCGGGGCTTGGTATACACACGGGACTTTTAATACCAACCCCCGCCGTCCTCTCCCAAGAGAAGAACGATTGCTTTAAGCAAGTTCGTTGCCAGTTCCCCGCCGCAAAGGCAGTGTCCCAATTCGCTGTAGAGTCGGCGCTGTGCGCCGATGGGTCGAGCCATAGGCTCGACGCTACAACCAGATCAGGACACTGCCGCCGGCTTGGGGCAGGAGACATCCTTGTTGAATTCTGGTACACTGCCGAGTGGTGCTTTCCATGAACCGCCCCTCTCCCGGCCTTCGGCCACCCTCTCCCCGCCTTGCGGGGAGAGGGCAGGGAGAGGGGTGCCAATCTGGTTCATGGTCCCAATGCGTGCGCAAAAGCGAAAGGAGGCTTTCCATGAACCTGACTTTGGTAGGGACCTGACTTTGGTAGGGACATCGCGCTGCGATGTCCCCGCCCGCGAAGCAGCGGGCGGCATCATTGCGCCGCTGAGCGCGGCGCGGACGGCGCAGCGCGCCGTCCCTACCGGTTCAGGGTCCAAAGCGCGAAAATTTCGTGGAATTCTTTCCATGAACCGGGCAGGCTGCGGGTCGCAGACCCGCGGTCCGGACCGCGCCTCTGTGAGGCGCCCCGGTTCATGGCTTCGATGCACGTCCGAATTTTGGAGGTGTTC
>QHPW01000172.1:0-5138 GCA_003219675.1 Verrucomicrobiota bacterium | reverse complement strand
ACGAGGAGGGGGAGGGAAATTCGCAGTTGTCTTTTCTTTTGCGAACGTGCGGCGTTGGGGTTCATGCTTCAGCATGTCAGACTTACAATGAGATGAATCCGCAGAAGGAAATTTGAACCTGCATGGCTGAGGCCGCTTTCTCAATTCCCTCCAATTTAATCCAGGCGTTGCGCGGCGCGCGCCATGCAACGGTCCTGACCGGCTCCGGCATATCCGCCGAAAGCGGCGTGCCGACGTTCCGCGACGCGCAGACCGGCCTATGGTCGAACTTCAGGCCTGAAGACCTGGCCACGCCCGAAGCTTTTCGGCGCGATCCAAAACTGGTCTGGGAATGGTATGCCTGGCGTCGCGAACTTGTCGCCAGGGCGCGGCCCAACGAGGGGCACCTGGCATTGGCCGAACTCGAACAGCGCGTGCCGAAATTCACTTTGATCACGCAGAACGTCGATGGCCTGCATCAGCGCGCCGGAAGCCGCAACGTCATCGAACTCCACGGCAACATCAATCGCGTGAAATGCTTCGAGGAAGACGCCGTGGTCGAGTCCTGGAACCAGACTGGCGAAGTGCCGCCGCGTTGTCCACGCTGCGGCGGGCGGTTGCGGCCTGATGTGGTCTGGTTCAACGAACCGCTGCCTGAAGATTCCATTGGAAAAGCCGCGTCCGCGGCCCGGAACTGTGATCTGTTTCTGTCCATCGGCACCTCAGGCGCCGTTTACCCGGCGGCATCACTGCCCTTCGAGGCATTGGAAGGCGGTGCGACCGTCGTTGAAATCAATCCCGTCCCAACGCCATTAACTGCGCGCGCCACATTCGCGTTGCGCGGGCCGTCGGGCGAAATTCTGCCGGAGATCATGCGCCAACTGGCGGGTTGACCGCGCAGCGAGGCGCTCAGGCTGTGCATCGGAGGCTTTGCCACCAAACTGGCGGCTCGGAAGCCAGTATGTGTCCAGCGATGTCTTCGACCTCAAACCGACCACTCCACGGAGGCGCGAAGACCGCAGAGAAGATTAGCGACAGCCTGGCCGATAGTGTCCTGATTCGGTGGCGGCGGTGCTGCGGCACCGCCGTGCGCCGCGGCAGCGGCGCACCCACCTTAAGCAGATTAGGACACTACCGCCTGGCGGGCTTCGCTTGACTTCGCGCCGCGCGGCTGCTTGATTGGTCGCCTGGCCTGCGGGCTAAGTGGTCTATTTCATAAATAGACCACTCAGGCAAAAAGGGGGCCTGGTTTTCATCAACTGTTATGAAAAAGAACTTCTTGTTTCGCACGGTATTTGTGGTGGTCGCGGCCGTTGGCAGCGTCCATGATTCCCCGGTTACGGTTTTGGGTGCGGAAAGTTATCTTGGCGCGGAAGCGGTGTTGAACAAATTGGCCGAACAGGCCGCCGCACCCGCGGACACTGATTCCGCGGAAAAGACCGCCGCGGCCCGGTGGCGTCAGGACGTAAAGCTGTTGCGCGCGAGAGCGGCTGTTCTCCCGCCGAAGGATGCCGCCGGCGGCTGGCTGGCGCTCATGGACCGGCTCTACGAGCTCACGCGGAGCTTCACGCCGGAAGACGTTCAAGGCGGCGAACCTCCGGGTTTCCGGGATTTATTGGCGGCATTGCCTCCGCCCGCGGCGTGGAGCGAGTTGGCCAGGGCGGTCGACTCACGCCCGCCAGCCCAAGGCGCAAAGGCTGTCCGGGAGGTCTGCCTTCGGTTGGTGGCGCACACGCTCACCGCCGACCGCGCCGCGCAAACCAACGATCTTTCCGCAATGGAAGAATGGCTGAAGAAGGCCGGGCGCCGCGAAGGAATGTTTTATGGTCAAATGTTCAGAGAGGTGAGCGCGGCGATCCTCGAGACGTCCGGCGACACCAGCGCGATCATGAAATCGCTGGAGACGCAGTTGGCGCAAATCGAGAACGCGGACGACAAACAAAGTCTGCGAGTGCCCGACCTGGTTTCGTTGGCCGGCCAGGAAAAGGCGGAGACATTTTTGCGTCGGGCGCTGCGCACCGCGAACGTCTCGTTGGAAATCAGTCAGGGCGAGGAAACCAAGCGGCTCGCGCGTAAATTAGCGCTCTCAATGATCCAGGAACTCAAAGCGCCACAATGGCAACTTGCCTGTTCGATTGATGCGGTGGAACTTTTCGAGGCCCTGGAAAAGCGATTTGGCAGGAAGACCGGGACCAGGGCGGAGCCGGACGACATCCTTCCAACGATTCCTGACCTGCCGCCGGATATCATGAGGCAAAGTATGTTCGGCAATGCCAAGTCACAGGCCCGGATGTATTACCTGCTGGGCCTGATCGTCGGCCAGCGCGCCAAGGAGGCCGCCGAGCTGGCGCAGAATTTGAGCAAGGAAGAATCGGTCAGTCTCCCTTATGACGCCTTGCCGGCTCTGGAGCGGGCTGGATATTCCCAGCAGCTTTTCGATTTCTTCCACGAACTCCTCTCGCAAAAACCGAACCTGCCGTTTTGGGATGAGTACGTCGGACTCGCTGCCAAGGCGGGTCAGACGGACAAAATGCTGGCGCTGGCGCGCGCTGAGGCGCGACGCGACGATTTGGACCCACGACAGCGCGCCGCCATCCGTTCGCATCTTTACAAGGCGTTGCTGGCCGCTGATCAGGTTGAAGAAGGCGTTCAGGAGATTCGCGAAATCCTCAGGACCAACAACCCGGCGGGAGCTGATCCGGGACGCGCGCAAAACCCCGAACAACGCGGTGAATTGGGAATCGAACTCGCGCGCCTCGGCGAGTTGCTTGGCCGGACCGAATGGATTGACGACGGCATCGCGGCGGCGCGAACCGCTTCCGGCGGCGCGCGCGGGGCCGGCGGCTTTTTTCGACCCCGGACCCCTTCGGTGTCTTTGGCTGAATTGCTCGTCGAACTGAGCCGCGGTCCGGAGGCGGAATCCGTTCTCGCCGACGCGCTCGTCCAGGCGGCGCGCGCCGAGCAAACCTCGGAAAGCTACGGCCTCGATGACAGCCAGCGCACATTGCTGATCGCATTGGCCCGGTTGTACCATCAAACAGGCAGGCCCAAAGACGTATTGACTTTGCTTGACCGGGCGCCGCAGTGGGGCGCAAAGGACCTGGTTGACCTTTACACAGAGGAAGCCGGCGGCGCCGTCTTCGAGTTGTTTCGCGCGGGCGCCGGCAAAGCGAACCTGTCAATCGGCTACATCGCCGCGGCGGCCCTGGCGGCCACCGACCGCAAGTCCGAGGCCCGCAGGGTGGTGGACGCGTTGCTCGACAAAACAGGCGGGTTCGATCCCGCTTACGAATTGCTGCTTCAACTCGGAGGCGACAACATTCTGGCGCGTCTCGACGGGCTTTTTGCCCGCGACCAGTTTGAGGAACGGCCGCTGATCTGGAAGGCCGTGGTGTTGCAAAAGGCTGGTAAGCTCGAAGAGGCTGAGAAGTGCGCGCGACAAGCCATCACCATTGATCCTTCGGACGGCGAGCAGGGTCCCGGACGGCGCATGAGGGCCTACGCCGTGCTGGCGGACATTCGTGAGGCGCGCGGTGACAGGAAGGAAGCGGAATTTCTGCGCGGGGCGGTGAAGGCCATCCGTCTGTCCGAAAACGCGGACCGTTTTTATGAAGCCGGTTTGTTGAAGCGGGCCGTGAAGATGTATCAGGAATCACTGACCTACTTTGCCGACGCGTATTGCATCCAGTCGAGGCTGGCGCTGCGTCTGGCGGACCTTGGCATGCACGAGGCCGCCGAGGCGCATTATCGTCGGGCGTACGAATTGATGCCGGACAGTTTTGGCCGCGTCGAAAGCCACTGCTTCGGGTGCGAGCACGTGTTTCAAGGAGAGAAAGCCCAGAGCCTGGCGGAAAAAGTCTTCAGCAACCTCGCCATCAAAACGCCGAACAAGCCGCAGGTGCATTATTTGCTCGGCTACCTGCGCGAGGAACAAGGCCGTCACCGCGACGCGCTGCCGCATTTTCGGACTGCGGTAAAGCTCGATCCGGACTACCTGAACGCGTGGTCGCATCTGGCTTCGATCAGCCGGTCTGTGCGGCTCCCGGCATCGGAACGCGACGCCATTGCGCTCAACCTCATTCGACTCGACCCTTTGGGTCGGCACGAACATGCGGGTGTCGAGGAAGCGAACGATTTGCGCGCAATCTGGACGGCTGTTGAGGCGGCCGTCAAGTTGCAACCGGCAAAACCAGCCACGCTGTATTCATTGGAAGCAAGCAAAGCCGAGTTGGAGAAGAAGGAGCGCGACCCGAAATCCCGCCGCGAACTCGCGCAGAGATTGCGATACCGGGTGGAGCAGGATGAAGAACTGAGCCCCGCCGCTGCGATCGCCCGCCACCGCGTCATCGCCGCCCTGAGCCAGCTCCTTGGCAACGACTACGGCGCGATGCTCGAAGAATAGCCCGTGCGCCGTCGAATCAAAGGATCCTGCCGGTGCGCGATGGCGCAGATTATGCCGCAACTGGCGCCGGGCGACGCCTGGCCCACTGAGCTTGGATGAAAATTCTTGAAGTCATGATTTCCTCCTTTTCCCGCAACGCGTCTGTGTTTCGCCTGGCCGTCTTCAGTCTGTCTGCGGCATTTTCCGTCGTCGCCGGCCAGGTTTTCTATGTCTCACCGTCGGGCAACGACAGCAATCCCGGCACCCAGGCGCAGCCTTTTCGCGAAATCCGAAAGGCAATCACAGCCGTCACCCCGGGCGACACGGCCCTAGTCGCCGACGGCAGTTACCTGGGCTTCGATGTGTTTGATAAAGTCGGCGCGTCGAACGAGCCGATTACGGTTCGGGCGACCGGCGCCAATGCCGTTGTCATCACGACGACCGATCGCGGCGACAATCGCGACACGATCCACATCGAGGACTGCGCTTATCTGGTGGTGGACGGGTTTCGCTCGTTCAACGCCAACCGAGCCGCCCTGCGCGTGCAGGGCGGCCACCACGTTACTGTCCGCAATTGCGTCTTCGGCAACAACGCAACCTGGGGATTGTTCACCGGTTTTTCCGATGATCTCCTGATTGAAAACAACGAATGTTTCGGCAGCATGACGCAACACGGCATCTACGTGTCGAACAGCGGTGATCGTCCGACGCTGCGAGGCAACCGTTGCCACGACAACTTCGCCGGCGGCATTCAGTTGAACGCCGATGTGAACATCCA
>QHPW01000171.1:6162-7983 GCA_003219675.1 Verrucomicrobiota bacterium | reverse complement strand
GCCACGGCTGAACCGCCATTGGCGGCCAGCAAACCCATTGCAAAACCGCCGGACGCCAGGTAACCGACGGCCGCTCCGCCGATGGCCCAGACGCCCAGCGCCAAACCCGCGAAGCTCAACAAGCCGAGCCCCCCGCCGCCGATCGCCACCAAGCCCACGGCAAAACCGCCCAAGCTCACCGTCC
Source organism: Verrucomicrobiota bacterium (assembly GCA_003219675.1). GTDB lineage: Bacteria > Verrucomicrobiota > Verrucomicrobiia > Limisphaerales > AV2 > AV2. Next base: position 7,799 of record QHPW01000171.1, on the reverse strand, counting down.
CCACAGCCACGCCGCCGAACGCGAACAGAACACCGTAGGCGATGTTGCCCACGGCGATCCAACCTTTTGCCGGGAGCGTCTTTCCGTCCTGCATACATTCCATCCGAATGTGGATCAACGGCAGGCCAAGCAGCGTCCACCGGCTGCGATACTCAAACGGTTGGAAAGCCCATTTGTGGGCACGAGGGAGCGCGCCGGTCGGCAGTTTCGCCGCCTCTTCGCGCCGAATTCGGCGAACCGTGCGACTTGTCCAGAGGATGAGCGCCATCAAAGCAATGGCATAGCCGAACCCAACGCTGATGAACGCCGTGGTGATCGCCACCGGATGCGTGTTCCACCACGAGTTGTCGCGAATGTTGAGGAAGACGAACGAAAAAACCGCCAGGCAGACCAGCCCCACCAACGTCCAGGTAATCCTGGCTACCTTGATCATGAACTGGCGCTCGCGCGGCGACTCGGCGTTCTCAACGCTCGCCTTCGTGCTCAGCACGCCGCTGAGAACGCCGACGATCGGTCCCAGAATCGCGCCGGCCAATCCGACGGACGCCGCGGCTTTCGCTGTGGCACTGCCCTTCGCCGCCGCCGCGCTCACTGTCGCCGCGCTCGCCGTAGTGGCAAACACCGGAAGCGCCGCCAGCACGCCGAGCGTGAAAGCCCGACCCGGAGTGGATTGCTTGAGCGCGCCTTCCACGAACGCCGTGACCTCTTCCGCCAGCAGCTTCCGCCCGCGCGCAAGCCGTTGCTTCACGGCGTCCTCGCTCAACTCCATTAACGCCGCCGTCTGCTCCACCGACTGGCCTTCGCGATAGAACAGGATGAGTGGCTCACGGTATGTCTCGGGGATTCGTTCCAGGGAACGCCAGAGCAGGGCTTGTTCTTCCCTGTTGATGGCTTGCTCCGACGGCAGCGGCTCTGGCGTCGGCGTTTCGGGTGCGGTGTCCAGCGCTTCGGCGGCCCGCAGCGGCTCGCGACCATCGCGCCGGAGCGCGTTATTGATTCGATTTCGCGCAATGCCGCACAACCATGCCCGCAATTTGTCCGGCTCGCGGAGCACCCGCAAATGTTTCCAGGCCGTGATGAAGATCTCCTGAGCAAGGTCTTCGCTCTGACCAAGGCTGCCCGTGGCGCTGTAAGCCAGCGAACATATAAGCGATTGGTACCGCGCGACGATTTGGCCGAAAGCCTCGCGGTCACCCGTCAGGGTCGCCGCCACCAGGTCCGCATCGTTGCATCCCGCTTCTGACATTGTTGTGGTTGTAATCATATCACCGCATCAGTGGCGAAAACAGGCTGGGAGGTGACAGAAAAGTTTTCGCACCTGCCTACAGCCGCAACTGGGCCAGGACTTCCCCGGCGCCAGTTTCGTGAGATACCTCGAAGCCCGCCTTGCGCGCGACATGTTGCATCTCGCGGTTGTCCGGCAAAATCGTCGCGGTGATGCGTTCGAGTTTTTCATCGCGGCCGACTTGCACCAGCATCCTCAAAAGCTGCGTGCCCAAGCCGTGGTTCTGACATTGGTCGCCTATGGTCAGGGCGAACTCGGCTTCGTTCGGTCCATGCAGCTTGCTCAGGCGTCCCACGCCGAGGATTTCCGGCTGGCCGTTTTTGGCGTCGCGGCGCTCGACTACAAGCACCAT